>JAGRAA010000043.1 GCA_020435185.1 Bdellovibrionales bacterium
GAGCGAAGTCTAATTCCAACTGAGATTTTAACCCAGGGCAGTCGGTTTTTTTTACTTTATTGGCGTCGATGTTTGAGAAGGCCATTTTAAGACCCAGTAAATGGACGTACTTTCCGCCATGGCCGTCGTTTTTCAGAGAAAAAATATACTTTTTCAATCTTTCAAATTCAGCACGAGCTTGGGCTTGGTTGTTGCTTTTTATTTTTTGTATGGCGGCATTAACCTGTTGATCGAGTTTGTTGGCGTCGTAGGTTGCCAGTGCCACATTAGAGTAAAAGATCACAACAAATAAAGTGAGAACAAAGGATAAGAAGAGAGCAAAAAATTTATTTACGAGGTACATCGGGGCAGTTTCCTTCTTTTAGAACTCTTTTATAGGCATTTTTAGAGGCTGTATTATAATTTAAAATATCTTTCGGACCTTCATAGTTTTTGCCATTGTAGGCTTTTTTATCTTTGCGACGGAATTTTTTAAGATAGTCAATAAAACTTCCGTCTCCTTCGGCCATTAAATTATCATTAGGAGTCTGTTTCTTTTCGGCCATATAATTTAAATAAGAGCAATACTCCATGATGGCACCAGCAGCTCCTGCATGATAGGCGTAAAAGCGAAATTGCTTATACCTTTTTTCATCTTTGTTGATCAAAGCCAGTAGATCTTTACCTCTCTCCCCACATCGATTGTTAAGAGCTGGAGAGCTAACATCTGTTGAATAATCAATAGTTCTTGAAGCAATACGCTTATAAGCAAGTGCGCCAAGATAAAAATTCTTTAAAGGATTTTCATCATTTTTGGTGGTTACAAAAGCACAGTAATTGTTTTGTTCTTTTTTTAATTTGGATGAATTTAAAAACTTACTTTTTAGGTCGGGACACTTATCATGAAGTCTTCCATGATTGGTGAGATCATTGTATATATCGGCATAGGCTTGAGTGTTGTGGATTTGAGTAATTCCAAGGCTCGCCTTATTCTCTTCTTCGGGATTAATGGCATTGACATGAAATGAGGACTCCGTGTTGATGATTGGAAAGAGTTCATCTTCAGGGATATCTAAACATTCACTGACCTTTAAAAAGGCCTCAGTCACTTTATCCGTATACTTTTTATCTACACAGGGACCTTGATAAACGGTTTCTTTTTTGTTTCCGTCACAGTACAAAAATTTCATTCCGGCATTTTGTTGTTGAGCCAGGTGAATGCAAGACCAAATATTGCTCTTGCCTTCAGGAATTTTGTAATTCCAACCTTTTACATGAGCATAAAGGTCACGATCTTTTTTGCCCTGTTCTTCGCAAGTGGGAACGGCCTTTTGCGGATTAATAAGCTCATCAGCAAGAGGTCCTGGGTAAGTAGTTTTGCAATCTTCGCAAATTTCGGTCACGGTCGCTTCGGTAAAGTTGTCTGGGCAAAGTTCTTTACTGTCTTTGTCGGCGCCCTTACAGTCAGGAGCCACTACCACAGGTTCAGCTACAGGAAGGGCATGACAGTTGCCATCAGGGCAAGGTGTGGGCACTGGTGTGGCTTCAACAACGGGGACTTGAGGGGTTCGATCTTCTACTGGCGGTAAGGGCGTGATGGTTCTTTCTTCAACAGGCGCTGGTTCTTGGGTACCGCAGTCGACGCCAGCGATACAGTCGTTAGTCACCACGGGAGGTGCTGGTGGCGGAGCGGGAATAGGAGTGGGAGCTGATTCTGTTCCTGGTGAGGTGGCAATCGGTGGTGCTGGAACAGGCACTCCTTGGCAGCCTGGGGCTGTACAAGGCTGTTGTTGAACACAATCTGGAGTACAAGGAGCCGGTGAGATGACGACAGGAGGACGACTCGTTACACTTCCTCGATCGGATCGGTCACGATCTCGACGGGAGTGTCTTCTGCTGCTTTTGCGGCGAGAGCTTGATTTTCGACGACTCGTACTGGTTTTCTCTCTCCAATTACTGCCAGGAGTGGGGTTGTCCCATGTGGTTCCCCATTGGCCGAGCATATTTCCCATGCCCCACCAAAATTGATTGATGCCCCCTGGGTTTACTCTATAAGGATATTGATCAAAAATATAAGGACCGCCGGCTCCATAGCCAGAACCTATTCCAGCGGTAACTCCTGGAATACTATATTGAAGATTAGCGCCACCCCAAAATCCAGCACCACCATAAAGGTTGGCCCCAAAGGGGTAACCAGAGTTGTAGGCCCCCGGCGGGGGAACACTAGGGAAACCAAGAGGTGAGCTTGTGGCCGTTGCAGGTTCTCTTTGAGACTGTGTTTTTTCTACCCATTGGTCCCATTGTTTTTCACTGGGAATTTGAAAGCACTCTTGGCGAGGCATAGGATTTTGGCAAATGTCTGCGAGAAGGTGATACTCCACAGAGAATGCGACCGAGGCTGTGTGACCTATGCTGACTTCAATAAAAAATGCCAAATAGGCAACGATAAATTGCAAA
>JAGRAA010000044.1 GCA_020435185.1 Bdellovibrionales bacterium
TTTTGAAATCAAAGGAGAGTCACTTCCTAAAAAAACTTGTGAAGGTCCAACTTTGAGCCTCAAATTGTCTCTCACCAGAAGTCCTATATTTTCGAGAAAAGAAGTTATTTCAGAAACTCTTTGGAGGGGAATATTGAAGTATTTACTGAGTCCTTCTTCTGTGTCGCAACCGGGAATACTGACTGCAACATGAATGGCACCATAATGCCACGAACTATAAAAAATGGCTTGGTTTTCTATAGAAAGGATTTGTTGAAACTCCATTCTGTTTTTTAAAATGTCTTGATCAAGTTTAATCTTTTCTATTTGTTTTTTGTAGTAACGCTTTAAAGAATCTGTTCCAGCTCGTTCAAAATTAACCAGAAGTAAAAAAAAATGAAGCTGACTATCTGTGTGTCCTAAAAATTGACTAATTTTTTCCGCATGTTCTGCGCTAAAATTGGCGTCGCCATTAAGGACCTGGGTAACATAACCAGCTTGACAGCCAGCCGCCAAAGCCATTTTTGATCTGGCTCCGGAGCCTAAAGACTCAAGAGTCAGATTTAGATATTCTTTGTAGCTGTCATATTTGAAAATAGAATTTTTCATTTTTTCCACCTAAAATTTAGTAATAGTAAAAATATTCCTTATTTTTTTATAAAAATCAAATGGACAAGGTTAATTGTTTATAGGATCGTAAATGTGATTTTAACAGGTAAAAGGGGTGGGCATGAATATTCGTGTTGTAATATTTATTTTCGTTTTAGTAATTGGATTTTGCAGAAATGTTATGGCAGGCAACGAAAATGGAGGGGGAGGAAGTAGTGTGGTCTGTCGAGGGCAGAATAACAATATTCTTTCGGCGGAAACACTAGATTTATATGAAGGTAAAAATGTTTATGGACTCATTATTGATGAGAGGCAAGGAAGTGTTCAGGAGATTATTGAATCTATAAAACAAAAGCTTAAAGATACGATGGAACAGCCAGAAATTCATTTATTTCCACTTATATCCAGGGTGCAATCTATTTTTCGTCTAACAGGAGAGGGCGTGATTTTAAAACCGGTCGATGATGTATCGGAAATTGGGTTTCCGGCTGATTGCAAAATAGAGCAGCTTGCACATTATGTAGATGACGATTTACTAGTAGTTCAGCGTGAAATTTGGGGAGCTCTTTCGAACACGCAAAAAGCTTCTCTAATTATACACGAGGCAATTTATCGTCACGAAAGGTATTATGGTGCAACAAACTCTAGAAGAGCTAGAAAAATTGTTTCAAGAGTATTCTCAGATAGTGAATTTGAAAACGTTATGTCAAGACTTCCTCAAAATCTAAAATTTTGTTCTGCTTATTTAGGAGATAAAATGTCATATCGATTTTTTTACTATCCTGTTAACGGGGACATGACACAATTACAATTTCTAAACTTTAAAGGGTTTACTGTTTACAGCAGGAAAACTGCTGTAATCCCTATTTTTCATTATTGGGAAAACGATGAGAGCTCTCAAGAGCTTTGTGGATCTGATAAATATTGTAACTATACCAGCGGAACTACCTACTCGAAATTTGAAGGAAATGATTCTGTGATTTTAGGTAGAGAGTTAGATATAGAAGAAGGTGGAGCCGTCAAATTTTATATGCTCGATAATAATGGCAGAAACTATTTGGATTGTCAGATTTGACCCAATATAAAGTTGGAAATTATCTGTTGAAAAGTAAGAATTAAAAAATAAATAAGGGGGGTTATATGAAATTTATAATAACAATTATATCGTTATTGATCAGTGTATCTGCATTTGCAGAGGTCAATATAGAAGTGCAAGTTAAACCGGGATCTCCACGGGTGTATCCGTTTTTCGACGTAACAATATCTACCAATGAAGGTGAAATCGAAGTATTAGCACCTTGGTTTGCCGTGGATTATGTGATTACAAATAAAGAAAGTTCACCGGTGGAGATCTATTGCTTCAATCATGCGATAGCCCCGATGAATTCGAGATTTGCAAAACCAGTAGATTTTTGTGAAGAAACAGCATTAGTTATTCAGCCTGGAGAATCTTACATCAAGTGGCTTTATGTGGGTGATATTAGCGATAATCGATATCAGACCGATTATGATGTATATTTAAATGTTACAGGAAGTGTAAAAGGTATAGATTTTGTGAAATCAAAATACTTTACTTTGCATTAATTTAAATAGCTTATTTAATCTTTAATTTATAACAAAATAAATATCCAAAAAGAAAACCAGCTAGGTGCCCTATTCCAGTAAATAGGGCACTCGTGTTAGATGCAGATAGAGAATAATATCCGACACAAAAAATCACCACAAGCCAGATAAGCCACTTGTTTTTAGAAATATAAAAAAGACTTCCAATAAAAGAGAATACGATAATACTAGATCCTATAATGTATTGATCATGGTTATTTAGTAATAACCAGAAAACAATAAGACAGATAAGGGTCCCGAATAAATGAGACAAAACTAAAAGCCAGAGCCATTGCTTTTTTGACAGCCATTTCTCTAAATAAGCGGAACAAATAATAAATAGAGTGGTGTTGGTAATAAAGTGTATCCATGAGGTGTGGTTTAATGCACTTAAAAAAAGAGGAAGTCCGTAAAATCGAAGAGGGTCATGTAAATTAAACACAAAGAGAGAGCCAGAGAGGTCTACTTCTTGACCATATACGCTTTGTGCTATGTAGACTTCTAGAAAATAAAAACTTATGATGAAAGAAATCCCGAAAAAGAACATGGTTTTTTTCATATGTTTAAAAGCGTTTTCTTGGCTCATACAGTGAGCATAAAATGGGAAGTTTTTTATATCAAATAAATTGAACAGAGAATTGAAAAGGATATCTGTTTAACTTTGGGTTTTTAGCTTTTAGAAAGACATTATGAGCGATATCAAACTAAATATATTCGATGGATTTCCTGATGGGCTAGAAAAGCTTACGGCAGAAAATATAAAGAGCTATTTTGATTCCCCTAGTTTGGTGTTCGTTAAAGGAAAACTAGATAAACCTGTTTTTTTAAGTACTCTTTTGCACGGAAATGAGCTTTCAGGTCTAGAAGTTTTAAAAAAGATTTTCAAATATTCTCAAGAGCATATTCTTGCCAGAGATTTAATTGTATTTATTGGTAACGTGGATGCCTGTGAAAAAAATCAAAGATTTTTGGATGGCCAAAGAGATTATAATAGAATTTGGTCTGAGGGAGAATCTCCAGAGCATCGATTGGCAAAAAAAGTTAAAGAAATTGTTTCTGACAGAAAACCTTTTGCCTGTATAGATATTCATAACAACACAGGCTTGAATCCTCTGTATGCCTGTATTAACGCCTTACATAATGAGTATCAGTATTTAGCGAGTCTATTCTCAAGAGCGATCGTTTATTTTCAAAACCCAAGTACAGCATTAAGTGTAGCCTTTTCACAAATATGCCCGTCTGTCACAGTGGAGTGTGGGCAATCGTTGGACATGGCAGGAGTAGAAAAATCCTATCAGTTTGTTCTTGATACATTGAACCATTCGGATCTTCACCACGATTCGAGTAAATTAGACATCAAACTTTATCATACTGTGGTTCAGGTTAAAATTGATGAAAATCAAGAGTATGATTTTTTCCCGAACCTAGAAAAACTGACCTTTGTTGATAAATTTGAGCAATTAAATTTTACCCCGCTAGAGCCAGGTTTTGTTTTTGCTACAGTAAATTCGCCAAATGTTAAATTGTCTTTGTTTGATGATGATGGGGTCGATTTATTTAATGATTATTTAGAATTAGTGGATGGTCAACTCCTATTGAAGAGGCCAGTGACACCTTCCATGCTAACGATGAATCGGTCTGTGATTCGAAAAGACTGCTTGGGTTATTTTATGGAAGAGGTTAAAAAAATTTCGTCATTGATTGAGTAGGTATCCTAACAAAATGACTTGTGGAACCGTAATAATAGGGAGAAACAGGGCGATTTTCCAAGAACCTGTAGTTTCTTTTAAAGCCATTATTTCAGTATAGTCAGTAGAAACGCCAGTCATTAAAAAAGTAAACCCATTTCCGGGAGCTTTAGCTAAATTCACTAGGTCTGCGGCTATAGGGACCGACCCTTCGGAACAGACTTCAATGATTGTGGCTCCAATAACCGTCAAAGCGAGTCCAAGTAATGATGGTCCTAAGTAGGTTTGAAAATTTTCTGTAGTCATAAACATTCGTAACGTCGCTGCCATTAGGGTTCCAAAAAGAATCCATTTTAATATAGATTTTGACCCTTTTATACCTTCAACAAAAATGTGAGATATTGATTTTATAGATATATTTGATGAGCTTACAAGTTTAGCTAACTCTTTCCAGGGGTGAGCGTTTTCTGGGAGATCTATCGCATTTTCGTTATCCGGCAAGACGCCTTTTTGAACTAAAAGTTCAAAGATATATCCCGAAGTAAGAGCGACAACGGCGCTAAGAAAAATAAAAAGCAGCGTCTGTTTTAAACCAATAAGTGAGACTAAAATTAGGGTCATAGAAAAGGAGTTCCAAGGGCTGGCTACCAAAAAAGCAATTGTTTGGCCCAAAGAAGCTCCTCGTTCATAAAGCTTCATTCCAACAACCAGTATTCCATGATTACATAAATCTAAGACGAGTCCGGCAGCGGTGGCTCTTAAAAGGCCGGTCATTCCTCTTCGAGTTCCTAAAATACCGATAACAATATCTCTAGGGACTTTATCTACAATTCCCACAAAAAAAGCAGCCAAGATCAGTCCCACCCACATGGAGTTCATTAATTCTACGACATCTTCGGAAAATTTAGTTACAGGATCGTAAAAAGCAAGGCCAGCATAATGAAAAACAAAGCTAATAAATATGACTATTGCTGAGAGTTTTAACAAAAAATCTTTTGGCAGTTTTATTTTTTTTGGAGTCGAAGGTTTTTCCTCGACATGACAACATGAAGACATAGATTTTCTCCTTGTTTATAATATACCCCACGGGGGTATATTATTCAACCGAAAAGTTTTTAGAGAAATGGGATATAAATTGGCCAATTTCATCTCTAACTCGTCTATATATGACGAGTTTGTCTTCTTTTGACACAAGATCTTTAGCAAGCTCAGGGGGATCATCGAAATTTTTACTTAAAATGGATTTTCCAAAGTGCACGGGGCATTCTTTTTGTGCAGACGAGCAGACGGTTATGACAAAGTCAAACTGGATATTTGGAAGCTCCTCCAAAATTTTAGAGTAATGATGTGAGATGTCTATATTCAATTCTTTCATGACTTCAACGGCACACGGATTTAAAGACTGTTTTTTTGTTCCTGCAGAATAAACATCGTATTCGTTCATATTTAATAACTGCTTAGCAAAGCCTTCTGCCATTTGGCTACGACAAGAATTTCCGGTACATAAGAATAAAATGCTTTTGATGTGAACCTCTTTTTGAATTTAATATCTTTAAAACCAGACGTTTTGGCAATGCTTAAGCGGCTATGGAATAAACATGGTTAGCGCGACGCATAATGTGATAATTTTAACTGTATCCACTTATAAACAAGCTTGCTCTTGTTAAGAAAGATATATGTTTAGAAGATCACTCAACAGACTAAGATATCCTGTAGAATTAGGAAAAGCCGTTATTGAAATTCAGGTTGAAAATATTCAACAGCTCTTTGATGAGAGAGATCCTGCACCGTTTAGAGAACGAGATTTGGATGACGATGCCGTTGAGTATATAGATTTGGCTGCTCAAGAGATTGGTATCGATCGAGTAGGAAAAATAAGAATTATCGTAAATAGTGACACGGTTTTAGACTCGGTCGTTATTAAGAAAGCGGTGAATTCATTTTTCGAATATGAATCTCAAATAGCTGCTCGAAAAATTGGCCTAAACTTAAGAGGAGGGTTTGTTTCGTTAATGATCGGTTTAGTGTTTTTAACGGGATCAATTATAGCTTCTTTATTGTTTGTGCGTTCCAATAATTTTATGAGTTTGTTTTTGAAGGAAGGGCTATTATTAACAGGATGGGTTTCTATGTGGAGACCAATAAATGTTTTTTTATACGAATGGTGGCCGTATGCCGAACTTAAAAAAAGATATTTTGGATTGTCTCAAGTGGATGTAGAGATTGTTGTTAAACATACAGAGTTTAAGCTCAAAGAGGGTCACTGAAAATTTATTAAAAGCATGACTTTTAGGTGCCAAAAGACGGGCAAAGTTACTCCTTGTTAAAACCTCTTAATTTTGAGTTAAGGGGTTCTATGAGTGATAGCCCACAGAGAGGAACTAACTCATAAGGATCAATTTGACACAAATAAGTAGTAACTTTAGAAAAAATAAATTTAACCAAAGCAAGTACTTAAAATTTTGCCAATTTTGTCGATACGAACAATAAGTGTGTTTATTGTTCATAAGACCTCCCTTCAAATAAGAGGAGGCTTCCTTACCTAGCCTTGCCAGCCTTTTGGCAAAGGCTAGTGTAAGCAATTCTTGGGTCTTTTATCAGCTAGGTATATATTGACCCTTTGGTTATTTATATTCGATTTTCGGTTGAGAATTGTTTTAAACAACTAGTTTTTTCTGCTGGGAGTCCCCCATAGATATCAAAAATGGATGTTCTTTTTGTTGAATAGAAAAATCAGACTTTGAAGTTATTCCATGCCATTTTGTTTGCACTAGAATTTGTCCTATGGATCCACCTAAAGAATTTCCTGGGCCCAGTAAAACAATATGATCAGGGGCAAATTCTTTTAAGCCCGTAATTACACTTGCTGTAAAATCATAAGGCTCTGTGACTTGGTGACCGAGTGTATACTCGTAGAGATCTAAAACATCTGTTGAGTAGGGATGCCAAATATGACCCCTGCCGTCTATTATAGGAACTTTTGGTTGATGAAAAATTTCTGCATTTATCGTGTTGAAAGCTTTTTCAGAAACGTCTTTTAAAAGAGGAGTATGAAAGGCGCCATGATTAATCAATTGAAAAGGGAAGTCACCATCGGAAGGGAGTTCTTTAAGAAGTTTTTTAATGGCAAGATCATTTCCAGCTATAACAAGATATCCGCCCAATTCAATAGACAAAAAACACTGAGTGTCTGGTTGTTGATTAAGAGTATTCGTAAGTTGAAACACTAAAGCTTTTTTGGTTGCATCGACGTGCCACTGATCATCAACGATAGGGTAGATCACTTGTCCGCCAATGAGCTTGTCTTTCATCATTGAGCCCATGGTTTGAATTAAAGTATAAGCCGATCGGTAGTCTAACGCTTGCGACATGGCAAGGGTAAGATACCACCCCATAGAGTTTCCAGCGATTGCGACCACTTCAAAGTCTTCTTTGTTAATTTGATGATAATCCCAAGCACTGCATGTGTAAATCAGAGGAGAGGCGTGCTCTCCTTTTGTATGGACATTGGTTTTAAAAGTTTTTGAATTATCTAATTCTGAAATCGTTGGATAATTCAATTCTCTTCGACGTTCATCGAAGTCATCTACAATTTGTCGAAAAGAACCAGTTATGTTTTTTAAATAACCTAAGCTTTCTTTTGTATAAGAGCCTCTGCCAGGACAGATAACAAAAAGTCTTTTTTTCATTGGAGTTCCTTTAATGCATTTAAAATACTATCTTTGCTTGGCATTCCAGAAGCAGCAGCCGGCCCTAGAGGGATAAAGCAATCCTCTCCTGCGACGACTTTAATTTTTGGGAGTTTCTCGAGTCTTTCTACCAATCCTGTCACTAAGCCTTCGCTAACAGACCCTGATTTTCTACATTCATCAACTATTAAAATTGATTTTGAGCTTTCAATTTTTGGTAATATTTGTGACCAGTCCATTGAGGTTAACCATCGTAGATCAATGGTTTGTACGGGCTTTTTAAATTCTTTAACAGCTTGTAATGAATAATATACACCATTTCCGTAAGTTAAAATGGTAATTTCACTGTTAGCGTCTCCATATACACCAACATCTCCTAAAGAAAACTCTTGATCAGGAGAAGGGTATTCAAAACTCCATTCTTTATCACCTTCTTGGTGAAGGTCTTTTGTCATGTATAAAGCAATGGGTTCAATAAATACACAAACTCTTCCGTTTTCAAAAGCCTCTCTGGTGCAGGTTCGTAACATTTTAACAGCATCAAGACCGTTCGAGGGCACGGCAAGTATTATTCCAGGGATGTCTCTAAATAAAGTTAAACTGTTATCGTTGTGAAAATGTCCACCAAACCCCTTTTGATAGCCAAGTCCTGGAATTCTTATAACCATTGGGTTGGCAAAGTTTCCGTTAGAGAAAAAATTTAGTGTTGACGCCTCTCCTCTGATTTGATCTTCGGCGTTATGGACATAGGCTAAAAATTGAATCTCCGGAATGGGTAAAAAATTATTGTGAGCCATGCCAATCGCAGTTCCTAAAATAGATGTTTCATCTAAGGGAGAATTGAACACGCGTTTCACTCCAAAGCGTTTATAAAGATCATCGGTGACATGGTAGACTCCTCCTTTTTGAGCAACATCTTCACCAAAAACGACCACGTTTGGAAATCTAATCATCAAATCGGTAAGAGCCCAATTGATCAGTTTGGCCATGTGCTGGGGAGTAGTTAATTTTTTGTATTCTTTATTAAAATGAATTTCCCTTAGATCTTCAGAAGGAAGAGGGGGAGATGCTTTTTTAAAGTTATACTCAGAAATTGGTTTTTTGACCTCTTCGGTGGTATTCAAAACAGGTCTTTGACAAACTTCTATGGACACCGATTTCATTCTAACGCGTATAGATTCATAAAGGGTTACGATTTCTTCTTTTGAAAGAATATTATTTTCTAAAAGTATTTTAGCAGAGTGCAATAAAGGATCTTGAAACTCTAGTCGTTCTATTTCTTCAAAGCTTTTATAATTGGATTCGACATCGCTTCCGGCATGTCCTAAAAGGCGTATGGTTTCCATGTGTAAAAAAACGGGTTTTCTTCTGGAGCGTGCAAAATGTACGGCTTTTTCTGCTTTGCCTATAAGGTCTAATAGATTTAATCCATCGGCTTTTAGGTAGAGTAAATTCGGTCTTTGGCTAAAATTGGATTCAATCCATCTTTCAGAAGTTGGAACGGATATGCCAATTTTATTATCTTCACAAATAAAGACAATGGGCATGGGAACATGTTGAAAGGCACAGAGTTGAGCTGTATTAAACGCGCTTTGTGCAGACGCGTGATTTGAAGAGGCATCGCCAAAATTACATAAGATCACACTATCATAAGGCATTACGCTAGGGATTTTTAAATCTTGGGCGCGCCCAATCGAGAGAGCTGCTCCAACAGCCTTTGGCAGATGTGATGCAATGGTGCTGGTTTGTGGAGGGACAAGTAAGGGTAGGCTGCCAAAAACTTTATGTCTCCCGCCAGAGATGGGATCTTCACTCGAGGCACAAAGCGAGAGTAAGTTGTCATAAATGGGAGTGGATGTAGGGAGCTGCTTGGATCGTTGAATCATAAGAGCTCCACTTCGGTAGTGGAGAAAGGCCATGTCTGTTAAACGAAAGGTTTTACCAAACACGGCGTTTCCCTCATGCCCTGAGCTTCCAATAGTATAATAGCTTTTTCCTTGAGATTTTAACTCACGCGCTAACAAATCCAAATGGCGACTAATGATTTGAGACTCAAAGAGATCTATCAAATCGCTAGGTTTTGGGTAGCTATTCCAATTTATCGAAGTTCTAGGGCTGGGAAGGTTTCCTTCACCGACAAATTTTATAAAATTTTGATCGACGATTTCAGCTCTATTATACATTACTTGCTCTCCTTCTAGCCTTCATATAATATCATTCTATTAAACATTAATAGGAGCGCTCATGGCAAACTATGAATCTTTGAACTATATGGACTTTGATAGTTTATTAACCGATGAAGAGTTGATGATTCGTCAATCGGTAAGAGATTTTGTTGAAAAAGAAGTCATTCCCACTTTAAAAGAAGCTCATAGAAGTGAAGAGTTTCCTAAACACCTGATCCCTCGATTTGCCGAAATGGGACTCTTTGGGGCGAATTTAAGTGGTTATGGTTTGCCAGGCATTGGTCAAGTTTCTTATGGCCTTATGATGCAAGAGTTAGAGCGCGGTGATAGCGGTGTCCGATCTTTTTGTTCTGTTCAGGGGGCATTAGTTATGTTTCCCATTTGGGCCTATGGATCTGAAAAGCAAAAAGAACGTTACTTGCCAAAGTTACATAGTGGTGAGCTCATTGGATGTTTCGGGTTAACAGAGCCAGATGCTGGATCTAACCCAGGAGGAATGCTTACGCGAGCAGAAAAAGTAGAAGGTGGTTACAAGCTTAACGGTAATAAAATGTGGATTACCAACGGATGCTTATCTGATATAGCAATAGTTTGGGCAAAACTTGATGGGAGAGTAAAAGGATTTATAGTTGAAAAAGGGACTCCAGGATTTACCACTTCAACGATGAAGGGTAAATTTAGCTTACGAGTGAGTGTGACATCAGAGCTGCATTTTAAAGACTGTGTGATTCCAGAAGAAAACATACTTCCTAACGCAGATGGTTTAAAGAGTCCGTTGGGATGTTTAACTCAAGCTCGTTCAGGAATTGCTTTTGGAGTATTGGGTGCAGCGAATGCTTGTTATGATGTGGCTTTAAAATATGCTCAGCAAAGAACTATTTTTGATGGTAAAGCTTTAAGTCATTATCAATTAGCTCAAGCCAAGTTAGTAAAAATGGTTCAAGAAATAACTAAAGGCCAGTTCCTTGTTTGGCAATTGATGAAGCTCAAAGAACGTGGAGAAATGCAGCCTCATCAAGTGAGTCTTGCTAAAATGAATAATTGTAGAGCTGCTCTAGATATCGCTCGAGAGGCGAGAGATATGCTTGGCGCAAATGGGATTATTGATGAATATCCAGTTATTCGACATATGATGAATTTGGAAACCGTAAATACCTACGAAGGAACAGAAGACATTCACCGTTTGGTGATTGGTCAGCAGGTGACGGGTGAAGCGGCATTTAGATAATGATGTGATTCTTAATACACGATCTGATTACTACTAAGGTCTATAGCTTAAAGAGGTCTTAGTAGATCTAAGCGACTGAAAATAAACATTTTTTATTAAGGTTATCTCAAAATGAGCCGAAAAATAAACCATGAAGATAGCATTCTTTTTTGGGATTATTTTTTTCTCTCTAATTCTTAGAGCAGAAGAGGCCTGTGAGTCTAACCAAACGGGTTTATGTCCTTTAGGAAGAATTGATTTTAAAACTAAAACATTTAAACATTTGGGTAATAAAGCATTAAATGCCATTGAACCCTTGGTCGTCGAGGGACTAAACAGTCCTGAGGTAAAACTACATATTCCTGTTAACACAAATCCTAATTGTTCAGATCCAAGCTTTGTAAAAGGCTTAAGTGATAAACAAAAAGAAAAGAAGTTAGAAAAAGAAAACTGTACTCTTGTTCCATTGTTTTTAAATGGTGAATACAAATCTAAAACAGGAGGGGAGGACTTATCTTTTACTTATAAAGACATGAAAGTCGAAAAGTATTCTTCAAAATTTGTGGATATAGAATGTAATAACGATGCTGATTCTAAAAAGAGAAAATGTAAAATGAAAGCCACTATAGATTTGCATTTAAGAGGTTCTTTTCATGCGAACTATGCTGGTGAAGATATGAAGTATCAAGACTATAAAATGCAATTAGATAGCGTAGAAATCAATTTTGATGCCATTTATGATACTGAAAAAAACCAATTTAAAATTATAAAAAATAAACCCGGGGCAAATGCATTTGATCTGAGCAAGGCTAACGTTAATTTATTTTATGATCCGGATGATAAAAAAAGAGATGAGCTAGTTATAGATTTAGGAAATAGGCTTTATGATAGATTGAAAGACGAATATTTTAACGGATTAAAACTTAGAAAAAGTAGAAGCACTAAGCTAGAGTTTGCAAAAAAAAGTTATGAAATTGCACGGCAGAATCAAAAAGCCATTCATGAACGATGGAAAAGTCGTCGTGAGGTATTATTCGGAGATTTAACTCATAAAGAAATTGAACAAAGATTTAAAAGCAACCGAGAAAAAATTGATTTTATTTGTTCTAATCCAGATCTAGGTATGCAGTGGTCCTGCAACGAAATATCTCAGGCTAGAGATTTAAAAAGAAATAAAAGTGGATTTCATCAGTACTTAGTTTCTAAAAAGATTGAAGACTTTGTTAAACTAAGTCCTTCTGAAAAACTTAAATTAGGATGTGGCTACTTAAAACAAGAAAACCCTTCTGCGTGTCAAAGTTTCACAAGATATATTTGTGTTGTTTCAGGAAAATCACGAAGATATGCAAAGGCACAAAGATTTTATGTAGATTCTAGAGAGCAGTGTAATCCAAAAGAATTTTCAACATCGACCAATTCATCCCAAATTAAAACTACAGTTATAGAAGACTATAGCGATGGCGTTCCGTTGTCTCCACTCATAACGACCTATAAGAATATTACTCGAATTTTTGGAGGAAAAAATAGTTTAACCGAAGGGGAGTCTATTCTTGAACAAGCTCAAAAATGGTTAGGGAGCAAGCCATTAGATGTAACCAGCATAGAAATGGATTTAGTGAGAGATTTCGATCTGCATTCTTATGATCCTATTTCTTCAAAATCTCAGAGAAACAATCAAGAAATTCCTGATGAAGCAAGGGTTGCGGTAGAGTATTTATCAGATAAAAAAAGAGACGAGTTGTTTGGTCACGATTTTTATTTAGCACAGAAACAAGATGGTTCTGATAAATATGGTTATGAAGTTGCATATAATCATTTTAAGAGAGATATGGATAAAATTTTCGGTCCAGGATTTTTTAATCAAGAGAGATCAAAGTTTGAAAAAGCAAAGACGATTTCAGAGAAAATTGACGAATTAATATTGAGTACGCACACAAGTTCTGGAGTAACTATGATGGTGGTTGAAGAAAGGGCAAAGACATTAGTGAATCAAGGGGCGTGTTCGAGTTTGACATTTTGTTATGCCACGGAATTGGGCTCTCAATTTATATCGAAGACGCTCAATGACAGTGATCATTTAAAGGAGGTATTGGGAGAAAAGTTAACAGATTCTTTGATCAATGAAATGATTGAACAGTATAATGATAAATATTCGCAATATAGTCCATTTGGTTCAGGCAATAGTTATGAAACACCCATACCTTGTGTTCAATGTCTGGTAGATTATCCAATCCTATCGAGAGAGACCAAGGCGTTCTTAGAAAAACATCCCAACTTAAAACGAGGGTTTGAAGAAATACAAATTCCAGATATTCCATCAGACAAGGAGTTCAATGATTGGCTTGATATGATATCAGGAAAAGGTATAAATGATAATCCTTGCTTAGGAAACCAAGACAAGTCAAAGGCAGTAAAAAAATTTAAGGGATATTTCGGTATTGGGCCAAGGTTGTTAATGGATGAAGCCAAGGATAAGATGATGAGGTTGAAGGAGGATTTGCAATACTATGCAAAACACCGCAAGAATACTAAATTTGAACAGCAGAAAATTGAAAGAAATCTAGAAAAGTTAGAACAAAGAATGGCTGCAATTGAAAAACAAAGACAATATAGCCTAATTAGACAAAATTCATTAAAAACCCAAATTGCCTTAATGTCTACTTTGGATATAGCAGAGGGCTTGAATGTAAATAGTGAAAAAATATCAAGAATAAATTTATTTTCTAATCTTAGCTGTAATGAAAATACAAAGTGTGTTGAAGAAGAGATGAGTTCATCTAGAAAAAAAAATAAAAAAAGTGACGGATCGATTTTTTTAAATATTGGAGCCGTGAACGCTTACATAAAAAAATTGAACGACTTGGGAGTATTGGATGTTTGTTCAAATGAAAATGGAAGGACATGTGCGTCTTCGTTAGCCTCTCAAAATAAATGTCTGGAGCCTAAAAGTAAAAGCGGTAAAAATCCAATTCATATCGTCCGTTCGACAAAAGAACCACAAGTCCAGCTGGATCCTAATAAAAAGTTGATACGGCTTCATGGAGAAATTAATTATAACAACGTTTCTCCTTTGGTCTCTCTTTTGGATGACAATATTGATATTTATACTCAAGCCAAATTTGTAAGATGTCCTGCTAATGCATCTAATCAATGTATTCAAAATGTAGAGACGGTAGCAAAAATATGGAATTTGTTAGGAAAAAACATAGATGGGGAAATGGAAGAGTTGCTACGACAAGCGGGAGTTTCTGATCAAACAAAAGAAGCTGCTCTGAATCAAGGAATTGGTTTTGATGGGATGTCTCTTACAGATATAGTGGTTCATAAGTGTTCTATAGAAATACAGGTTAATTTCAAAAAATAATTCAATATAAAGATAATTTATGATAGAGGATTTCTATCTGGAGTGAATCATGAAAAAATTAAGTATTGTTTTATTTTTACTATTCGGTCAATTTGTTAACGCAGAAGTTTTAAATTTAGATTTGTCGGATTCTTCGAAATGGTTTTGTTTTGCCTATGATGATGTAAAGCAAAATAAAATAAAATTTTCTTCAAAAGGATTAGAAATTGACGTCAATGCAAGTGCCGGTCCTTGTATTTATAAGTTGGACAGAGTTTCTAAAATAAAAAATTTTAAAGTTCATGCTAAAACCGACGCTCAATTGATTTTTCCAAAAGATAAGGTTCAGGGAGAAAAGCACTTTGATGACTTTTCTTTGCGAACTGGACTTGTAGTTGTTGGCGGAAAAAGACCGGGAATGATAGCGCGATGGTTTATTCCCAAATGGGTTTTAAATCTTTACAAGTTAGCTCCGAAAGATCAGGGATTAAAAGTTATCCGCCTTTTTACTGTAGCTGAGGACAAGGATTTGTTGGGTTCAGAGCGTCTTCATTGGGTTTCGAAAAGGTTTTCTGAAAAAGTGTCTGCAATTTCTAAAAATGGAGAGATAGTCATTGATGAACCCGTTGAAGGATTAGAGACTATTGCGATATGGGTTATGGCAGATGGCGATGACTTAAAATCGAAGTTTAAAACAGTAGTTAATAAAATTGAAATTGAAAGAGATTAAAGTATGAGCAAAAATAAATTTTATTTCTATAAAAAATGTAGTACGTGTATCAAAGCGAAAAAATATTTAGATAACAAAAAAATTTTTTATGAAGAGATAGATATTACTCTACAGCCGCCTTCAAAAAAAGAAATTGAAATTATGCTTGAGGCTTATAGTGGTGACCTTAAAAAGCTCTTTAATACCTCAGGTGTTCAATATCGAGAATTGAAGATTAAAGACAAAATTAAAGATATGACAAAAAAACAGGCTGTTGATCTCCTTTCAAAAAATGGAAAATTAGTAAAGCGTCCATTTTTACTAGCTGGAAAGGCGTCTTTTGTTGGGTTCAAGCAAGAAGAGTGGCAAGAATTTTTTAATTAAGTTGAGTAAGTTTACCTATAGCTGATCTGTAGCGCGGGATAGATAAGACCTCTTGTGTACGAAATCGTAGAAAAGGTACTGCCACCGACAAATTGTTCATTAAAAGTAGCGGCATGATAGTTGATAGAAACACCTATAAACAAGGTTTCACTGAGTTCCATTAGATAGTTTAAATTAATTTTATAAGCCGTTCCTCTCCATGTATAAGAACTACCGTTTGAATATGAAGCATTGGCCTGCAGGTAGTAAGAAAGGCCGAGTTGCCAATTTTTTTGTTTATTTAAATTATACAAAAACTTAGGACCCATTTCGTTGAGAGAATAAGTTGTGGACGATGATCCAGATTCAGAGGTACTGATTAGCCCAGCGGTCCAGCCGACTTCAAATCCACCAGATTTTGTCATATCGATCATTGCATCAAAATCTGAGTAGAGCTGAGTGGTCGTCAATGTCGAAGACTGAGCAAAAGAATCTGAGTTGTAAAAGGCGCTGAGATTAAAAGAAACAGCATAGGATTTTATAGAAAAAAATAGAAGGGTAATCAGTATGTAAAAATTAAAAGATGGTTTTATCAATTTCATTTAGCTTTGTATGTGTTGAAATAAATATTTAATTCATTATATCTGCAATTTTAGAAATAAAAAAGACTGCTTTCCTGAGTCTATTAAATTGTCAGGCAAACTGGTCATATTGCTAGTTAGAGGGAAGATTTTTCCTAGCCAGTAGTAAGCATACCACAAGCAATCCCTACTAGGGTTTCACGAAGTAATTTTTCGTCATTTTTACTCATAGCAATAATCTGTAACAGATTAAGAATATGAATATGAGGAGATCTTAGTCTAATACTTTCTTCAAGCCATGGTTTATGCCAAAGAAGGCTATTTTTATCGCTAATAAAAAATACAAACTCTTTCGCTGACTTTAATTCTTCTTCAAATAAATTAACTATTGAAGGGTCAATATATTTTGGAAGATAAAGCCTCCATACATCAAGATCAACTTTCGCCAATGTGTAACCGAGAGTTTTTACAAAAGAACAAAAGAATGGACTGGTGGCAAATAATGATTTTAGTTTTAGTCTATCTTCGTCATTAGAATTTTTCCAAGCTTGTCCAATGCCCCACCAGGAAGGCCATAGGATGCGAGTTTGAGTCCAACAAAGAACCCAAGGAATAGCTCGTAAGGAGTTGATATTTGCCAATGTATCGGGTCTCTTAGAAGGCCTAGATCCTAGTTTTAAAACATCGAGATATTTATAAGGAGTAGCATCGATAAGTTGATTTAGTAATTTTTTATTATCTACTAATTTTTTATAGCTTTCTTCAACTATTTTTATGAACTGATCTAGCTCCTTTGATTTATCAATTTTCGATCGGCGTATCCGTCTGAGTTGAGATTCGTTAGATAAATGTATGCATTGCGAATTCAATATTTCTGGAGTGGCAAAAAGCCTCTGAACCATTTCTCCTTGAATGGTCTGTTTTGGTTTGTTTATTGCTGAATTAGGCCACCAAGAAACTTGTTCTTTTAAACTGCCTCCGCCTCGAGCAACACTTCCTCCAGATCCATGAAAAAAAATAGGGACTATGGAGTATGTTTTTAATGACTTTTCAATTTTAAACATGGTTCTTTGAATCAATCTTCGACTGGGCAATACTCCAAACTGCTTGGAAGAGTCCGAATACCCGAGCATAATCTCAAACATATTATTCCAATGCCTTTTTACGCATTCGTAATTTTTTCTAACTTTAAGCCACTGATCAATAATCTTTTTAGAATTATTAAGTGCTTCTCTGCTTTCAAAAAGAGGAATAACAGGTAAATTTTTAGATTTGCAGGTTTTTAAAATTAAATTTGCAGCTCGATCAATGTCTGTATTGGTTTCGCAGTGAGATACAACTAAACCTCTAGCATAATTAATAATCTCAGTCGGTCCAGAAATATTAACGAGTTCTTCTAGCATTTTTCTAATCGATGATTTTTTATCGGTATAAGCAACATGTATTTTTTCGGCATCTTCTCTTAGTTCAATAGGCAAAACGAATCCAGGAAATGAAGAAAGCAATTGATTAATAAGTTTAATCTCATGATGCTTTTGAATAAAAGGATGGGCACTTTTTAAAAAGTTTAGATAAAGCGTTTTCCATTTTCTAACTTTCATGCCATCACCAGGCTTTATATGCTGTATGTTCTCGAGTTCATCCCAAAGTCTATCGAGTTGATCTAATTTAGATTTTCTTATAATTCCGATTGATACGAGTTTTTCAATATCGTTTTGAAGGTATTCAAGTTTCAATTTGAGAGTCTCAACAATGTAAGATCTAGAATGTTCAAAACATTCCTTCATAACATGTTGATCCACTCCGGGATGACCGTCTTTATCACCCCCAACCCAAGTTCTTAACTTGAGTTCATAAGAGGGTTTCTCTTCGAGAATAAAATCAAATAGATCTTCCTTGAAAACACGTGAAAACAGATATTCTGCTTCATCAATAACGGATGGAGTTTTTGTTTTTGAAAGTGGATGAAGCCAAAGTAGTCTTATTTGACTCAGTAACTCTACTTCTCTGAAAACAAAATTATTTTGTAGTCCCTCTAAAAGAAGTTCCACAATTCTACCCAAGGTCTCTATAATTTCTTTAGATCTAGATTCAGTAGGATGTGCGGTAAGAACAAAGTTTAGCATAACTTTATTTTTAAACCCTTGTGGAATTGATTTTTGCTGTAAACGCCAGGTTCGATAAGCTGACTCGCAGGCGTTGACGATTTCTAGTTGAAGGGCAAAAGCATGAGCGATTTTTAATCTATGGTCAGAAGATTCTTTTTCTAGAGATTTTAATATTTTTTCTAAAAAAGGGCCTTTATCAAATCGAGTCTTCTTAAGGCGTTTTCGATAAGCTTCTATTTTTTGATAAAATTCTATTCCTTCCCATTCTTTTATTACCTGCCCGAGATAAAGAGTTGATCGGCGGACAAGGCGCCTTAACTCACGAGGTAAATACTCTGGTAAGAATTTTTCTCCGTTTATGAAGGAAGAAATGCTGTTTGTTTGTTTTTTAATATCATTTTCGGTTATTAATTTTGGATTTAACCATTCAATGACGGCGGCAAAACCAAGGCTTTCGGGATCGTCAATAAGATAATTTTTTGCAACATCAATAACTTTGAACCCTTGTTTCAGTTGAAAACTTAAGGTCGGGTCGGAGAGATCTCCGGTAACAACTTTTCTGGTATATTCATCAGCAGTCATTTTATTTTGAAACTTAGAATAACCTCTCAGTCTTGCTCCAGCTCTTATCCTTTTTAGGTCATATTTGTAGCAAATTTCTCGTCGACCTTCGTATAGTAATTTACCAATCCCACGGCCACGATATGCTGGATCGACCATAACTTCGGCGCCATATAAGGTTTTACCTTTTTTTGGATTATGATTATGAAAAAAACCACCCGATGTAAAGTCTCCCCAGTTATCTTGAGGCGAATAGTCTTCCCATGGGATAATTAAACTAAATGCTGAACCAATAACTTTATTACAGGAATGATCATAAACGATAAGTTGCCCATCCGGAAAATAAGATCTATGAGATTCGAGTTGCTTAATACTCCAAGGTTTATGAAAAGGGTAGACTTTCAAACAAAGTTCTTGGATTTGCTTAAAATGCTTGGCTCGTGGGTTTAAAAGTTCAATGTGATTGTCATTAACTGAGTTTAACATGATCAATTACGCTTAGCATTTCGGCAGTGGTGTTACTGTCACGAAGAGGAAGCACAGTTCCTGTTATTCGAGATTCACTAATTAAATCGAGATTTAAATCTCCGATGACCATACTTTCTTGATTGACGGTTCCTTCGGCTAAGATGCCATCTCTAGAAAAAGAAAAATCACTAGGAGTATATATGGCTGCCTTACCATAGTTTAAAGAAACAGCAGGAACAGCGGGCAAGGAGCCCACTAAAGGAGAATGTATCACATACATTTGATTTTCAATGGCTCTTGCTTGTGCGCAATAACGGACTCGCAAATAGCCTTGTCGATCATCAGTGCAGCTCGGGACAACTAAAATTTCAGCGCCCATTCTTGCCGCTGTACGAGCAATTTCCGGAAATTCAACATCATAGCATATTGTCACGGCCATTTTTCCAAAGCTAGTTTCAAAAATTCTGAGTCTTTCTCCAGATTCAACTAACCAATCTTCTTTTTCAAAACGAGTCATATGTAATTTAGCTTGAGCCGCAAATTCTCCAGTCGAGGAAAAAACATAACAGCGATTTAATAGTTTTCCGCTATCTTCACTGATTGCGGGAACAGTGCCTCCCACAATATACATATTGTGCTGTCGAGAAAGCCGTGAAAGCAAATTAACTATGCGTTCTTCTTGTGAGGCTAAGTCACGTATTTGTTCGCGAATAGGCCTTTTTATATTCCCTAAGGTCAACAGTTGAACAGTAAAGTACTCGGGAAAAACTAATAGCGAACACTTGTAGTCAGCGGCGGTTTCAACTAAAGCGCTGACTTGCTGCTCAAAACCATCAAAGGATTGAACGGGTCTAATAAAATATTGAAGAGAAGCGACTCTGACTCGACTTTTATTCATTCCCCTATAATTGATCAAAATAGCAAAATAGACAATAGTTTTTAATTTTTTAAAAATCTTTAATAGTTAACTAAAGTTTATGTCGTTGTAGATACTTTTCTACAAAGGAACAAGTCGCTTGAATCGAAAAGCCATTGTCTTCTGCATATTGAATGGCTTCTTTTGCCAATTTTTGTGCATATCCTTTTCCTCTATGTTCAGGAGGGACATAGGTTCTGTAAAAATCAATAATACCATCTTTAAGATGATATTCAATAACGGATTCTCCGTCCTCTAAATGTATCGCAAAACGACTTTTTTCTTTTTGGTGTTGTACCAGTTCACTCATAAAAATCTCTGACTTTATAGTTGTATTAAAAATTGTTTAATTTTACTCTTTTCACCTTTATTAAGTATTACACGAGTTTTAGAAATTTTGAAATACTTTGATAGAATTTCTATAACTCTTTTGTTAGCCTTTCCTTCTACGGCTGGCGCATTAACGCGAACTATATAATATCCGTCCTCGTGCAGTACGATAGATTCTTTTTTTGAATTGGGTTTAACTTGAACTCGAATGATCAAAAAATTACCAATTTAATTCTTCACCATTGGTATGCCAAAACTTACCTGAGTTTGATTCGTTTAAATTTTCCATAATTTTAATTAAGCCATGTACAGATTCATTGGTATCTATCATTCCATTGTGTTGGGTCATATCGGTCTTCACCCAACCAGGATGAAGTATTGCTACATAAATATGTTTATTCTTTAAATCCACACTTAAGCTTTTCATGCCTGCATTTAGCGCCGCTTTAGACATGCGATATCCGTAAGTTCCTCCAGAAGTATTGTCGCTGATTGAGCCCATTCTACTACTTAAAACACCAATTTTGGCTCCAGGCTTTAAATGATCTATCAACAAAACTAAGGTGGCTAGAGGCGCAACCGAGTTTGTGTTTAATTGTTCCATTATTGTCTCTGTATTAAAATGATCTAAAGATTCATTTCGTAGAATTCCTGCATTATGAATTACCATATCGAATTTTTTATTGTGGAGCTTCTTTTTAAGTGCAATTCTTCCTGCTTCAAGGGAGACGTCTATTTCAGGAACTATATCCACGTTTAAATTTTCCAATTGAGAAGAAACTTTTCTGCACGTTGCTATTATGGAGTGTCCCTGTTCCTTGAGTTGTTTTACGAACTCTAATCCTATTCCTCTGTTTGCACCAATAATTAAAACATCCATCGTTTAGCTCCTTATGGGGATTCTTACTTCAGTTTTTACCTCGTCTTCTTCTACTTGTGTAGGATCATTCATGTAGATTTCATACCGAGCAATATTTTTGTCTAGTTTGATTTTTTTAAACTTCTGTACAGATATTAATGCTGCCCAGGCATTTCCTAAATGATGATAAGGGCCGGCATGAGTCAATGAAATGACTTGATGAGAAGGGATCTTTCCTGATGTTAATCCGGCGGGAGTCGAAAAATCAGAATTTTTTGTAAATCCATAGCCAATTTCATAATCACAAATTTTATTATTTAAATCCCATTTGTGATACATGGAGAAAATAAAATCAGGGGTAATATTTTTTTCTACAGAATTCTTTAATATTTTCATATCGTTTTGCATCGAGGAACTTATCTCTGGAATTGCACAAGAGTTTCTTTTTGTTAGGTAGTTAAATCCATTTACCTGTGTTTGATTATTGAATATTAATTTTGTGTTTACTTTCCCGGTTTCAATAAATTCTTTCAACATTTTTAATCCGCGTTCGAAATCTGATCCAATCATTCCTTGAAGAGTGGTCTTTAGAAAAAATAAAAATATGGGAATAGAAGCTTCCATTCCCCAAGTGACCTTAATTTTTGAGTCTATTTCTTCAAGTTGATACCAAACTTTTGATTGGCTTTTAAATGGTTTTAAGAATTTAAGATCAAAAGTGAGTTTGTTTTTTGGTCGAATTTCAGTAAGAGTTATTTCTCCCGAACCGATTTGATCTCCTATCCATTTTTGATAGTGACCCACTTTTAAGGGGTCATTTTTAACTTCTACTGAGCAGTTAGGTTCTAATATTAGCCAGGGAGACCACTCTTTCCATGTGTAAAAATTAGCAATAGTGTTGAAAACGAATTCTTTATTGGATTCAATAACTTCTGAACGCACAACTCGATATGGTAAAGACAACATAAAATCCCCTTGGTTTGATTGCGTGCATGGCTTATTTTAAAAAATTTAATTGTTAGAGTCAGTACAGATTAAATAAAATGATTCATGCTGATTATTATTCTAATAAAAGTAGACTTAAGTAGGGTCTGTGAATTCTTGCTTAATGTAACTTAAGACTTCATTATTGATATTATGTTGAAGAGATTTAAATGATAAATAAAATAGAATTAAAGCAGATTAGTTTTTCGTATCCTAATCACCAGGTATTTGAGCATATTGATTTAACATTTTCTCAAGGTCAGAGAATTCTTTTAAAAGGAGATAATGGATCTGGAAAATCAACATTATTAAAAATCATTTTAGGGATTATAAAAGCGAAAAGCGGACATGTCATAAACAATAGTGATTTTTCAAAAGGGTTTATGCCCTCTTCTGAGAATTCCTTTTTTGGTCGACTTACAGGTTATGAAAATTTGGTTCTTTTTTCAGGATTAAAAAAAATTTCAAAAAAAGATTTAGATATTCAATTAACTCTGTGGAGTAAGCAGTTTAGTTTTTTAAAAAAGACATTAAATAGTTCTTTTTTTCATTGTTCAAGTGGGATGAAAAAACAGCTTTCTGTTTGTCGCGCTCTAATAAATCATCCCCAATTATTTGTTGCAGATGAACCATTTAACAATTTAGATGATAAGTCTATGTTTTTTTGTACTCAACTTATTAATCAACTAGCTGAAAATAGCTTAGTTCTAATAAGTAGCCATAGTCCGCTACCTGAAGATTTGAATATTTCAGGTGTGCTAGATTTAAATAATAAACCTTTTCAAATAAAGTCAAAAAAATATGTTTGATGTGATTATCCAGTCAGTAAAGAAAGAGTTTAGAAATAAATTTCCTTATAAAACATCTTTATTTTTTAGATTTGTATCTATTTTTATTTTTTTAAACGTCTATTGGTATTCCGCAAAAGCATTTATACCAAAAGATAGCTTTGTCGAGTTAAAAGAATTTAACTATTTTTCTTTTATTTTAACAGGGGAGCTGGTGTTGATACTGCCCTCTTCTTTTATTTTGTCGTTCACTAGAGTTTTAAAAGAATGGAACTCAGAACAGATATTAGACTATTTGATAGCATCTCCTGGGCCTAGATTAAAGTTGCTTATTATTCAGGGAGTAATTTCCTCACTCATAGAAGTTCTATTTGTCGTGTTTATGTTTGTTAGTGCTATGTTATTTTTTGAAGTAAACGTTAATAATCATGGATGGATACAGGTTTTAATTTTGGAATTTTTTTCTTTACCTATATTTCTTAGTTTAGGTATTATCAGTGCATCGGTTTATTTATTTACCGGCAGAGGAGAGGCATCAATCGCGATGTTAATTTCTATTTTAACTGTATTATCGGGAGCCTATTTTCCATCTTCGGCTTTTTCTCCAGAAATAGCATCGATACTATCTAAATATAGTCCTTATAATATATTGCTCGAAAATTCTA
>JAGRAA010000045.1 GCA_020435185.1 Bdellovibrionales bacterium
GTCTTTTTGATCGAAAAGCGGCGAGAATTAAAGGGTTTGATCTTAGAGAATTGGATACCATTAGTGAGTATTCTATAATTGCGTCTGGAACAAGCACAAGACATGCTGTTGCTCTTTCAGAAATTATTATTGAAAACGTCAAAGAAGAGTTTGGAGTTTATCCTTATGCGGTCGAAGGGCAGTCAGAAGGTCGATGGATAGTTTTGGACTATGGCTCTTTGATGATCCATCTTTTTTATGATCATGCTCGTGAAGCTTATAACTTAGAAGACTTGTGGAAAAAGAGTTTGGAGCTTGAGCTAGTGGACAAAAATTTAAAAACCAATGAGTAAGTTGTCTCTTCTTTTAGTAAAATCTGGATCTGAAAAGTGGAGCGATGAGGCTAAAAAATTATATCTAAAAAAAATCAATGCGTTTTGCAAATTTGAAATTATTGAAATTAAATCTAACTCTTCAAGTCGTGCGGATAAAGAAAAAAAAATTGAATTTGAGCAAGAAAAAATACTTTCAAAAATCCAACCCAATGATCACCTTATTTTGCTAGATGAAAAGGGTAAAGATTTTGGGGATTCGGTAGCTTTTTCAAAATTTTTAAAAAAGAGATTTGAATTAGGAAAACCAAGAATTATTTTTTTGGTCGGCGGAGCTTATGGCGTGGGTGAAGGAGTAAAGCAGAGAGCTCAAGACTTAGTAAAATTGAGCTCTTTAACGTTTAATCATCATGTGGCTTCATTAGTTGTTTTAGAACAGCTCTACAGAGCTTTTTGCATAGATAAAAATATTCCCTATCATAATCAATAAGGCAACTTTTCTTTTTTGCTTTGTCGAAAAAGCCGACATGTCTCAGGTTGAAACACGAGAATATTTGATCAAAACTCTGACAGTCGCTCAAGTTATTTGTGTTAAAGGTATCCGTAATCCAACCTGTTTACTTATAGTTGGCCAAGACTTTGCAATCTAATTTAAATATATCGGAGAGAGAGGTCGGGGGGCTTATGAAAAATGTGATCTACTTATTTATATCAATGATACTATTGTCTTCTTGTGCTGGCACAGGAAATGCCAACAATGAAGAAGCTGGTCAAGGAACTTTTAGTAGCGATTTAGATTTGGAAATCACTTCATCAAATCCACAACCAATTAGTCTAAATGGCCCAATTCAAGCCTCAAGCGATTCAGAGGATTCTCATATTTTGGGACCAGATCAGTTAATTGATATCACCAACGTTGCGACATTTTCGGCTCCGGATAATTGTGAACAAATTTGCCAAGCAACAATGGGTTGTAACGACGGAAACTTATCGTCTTCAGAACAGACCTCATGTCAAAATAGTTGTAATAGAGAAACTGGTGGATTGTGTTCTGATTTATCAATCGCAAGAGACCCTTATACACTCACTGGATTTACCGTACCGGCAGGCTACAAGAAAGCTGAGATCGAGCTAGAGCATTGTACTGATCGACAAGACAATCTACATATTTCTGGTAATTCAATGAGCTTTATGACTATGAATCCAGCTATGCTCCATGTTGGAAACGGTTGGAGGAATATGAGTTTTCTCGGAGCTAACGTAGGACGAGGAGCTAACTGTGAGAGCTATGGCCTTTGGGATATTGCTAAGTTAAAGGTCAAAGTGACTAATTCTTCAGGTACAGTGACGACCCAACAATATGTTTGGAAAATGCCTGCATTGAACGATCTTACCTTAGATGGGATCTTGGCAGATATGGATCTTACGGCTCCAACATTTGCACATATTAAAGCTATGGTTGGTCCAGGGATTAAAACGTATCGCATTTACGACAACTATCAAGCAAATGATCAGTTGGATTTTGTGGCAGAATACTATTTTTGGTATGATCCAAAATATACGACCAAAATTGATTTTTACTATAAAAAAAGATTTAACTAAAAAAAGTCCTATTCAAGAAGACCTTTAGTTTGTCAAAACCTCTTGAACACTTTTAGCTAAGGAATGATTTTGTAAACTTAAGATAGCTTCTATTAAATAGATAGGAGCTCCATCTCTCTCTATTTCTCTGGCTAGTTTTTGTAGAGCCAAAATTCTCTGTTCCTTATCAAGATCTAATACTGAAAGTAATAGATCTGAAAGATCTTCATCTTCTTTTATGGCTCTAATTATATCAGCTAATTCTTTTTCATTTTCCATAGCAATAGTTTGACAGCGTGTTTGTATTTTTCAAGTTTTTAAAATATTTTTCACGCAAATTGCAAAAGCAATATGGAATGAATTATAAAGGTCTTTTTTTTGATATCATTCGTTCTTGTCCGATTTGTGGAAAGTCTTTTTTAAAGTTTGGGGATTTACCTTGTGAGGTCTGTAGGGAGTCTATCTTATCAAAGGCAGATTTTGACCATAGAGTTTATACGGGAGATTTTGATTTCTCCATATGGTCCCCCTTAAATTTTAAGGACAGAGAGGTTAAAGACTTTATATATAGTATAAAGTCTGGTCCAGAGTCGGTATTTCTCTATGACTATTGCGCTCAAATTTTTTTAACAACCTTGATGGACAAAGAATTTTCTTTTGAGGTTATTGTTCCGGTGCCATCCTTACAGAAAAGAGATCATGCTTATCAGCTCGCTTATTCGTTGTCAGATAAGCTAAATCTTCCCCTATTAAATATTCTCGAAAAGGCTGTTGATCGGTCTCAGAAAGGCCTATCTAGAGGGGGGAGAGGTACTATTCAGTTTAGGCTTAAACCTAGTTTTGATCATTCGGAGCCTCTTAAGCGCGGGTTTAAGGGTGTTTTATTGATAGATGATGTGGTCACGACGGGGCAAACTTTGATAAAATGTAAAGAGGCCTTAGAGAAGGTCTTTGCAAACTTTACAGCCTTGTGTTTAGTCTATACTCCGAAAGAAAACTAAGATATTATGCGTCATTGCGAGAGGTTAGATCATGCTCTTAAGATTTTTAGTAGTGTTAGCCCTGAGTATTCAAGGAGTGTTTGCCGAAGGGTCAAAAGCTCCGTCTTCAGCGACAGAGATAGAAAATTTAAAAAAAGTGTTTAATAAAATGTGGGCGTCGGATTCTGTTTCGTTTGACGTGCAGAAGAAGGTTTCCAGCGAGTTAACAAAAGATAAGGTTTATGACGGCAAGTTTTATTTTTCTAAAGGACGAGTGAAAGTAAATTTTGTTAAACCAACAGTGACTGACATTGTTATTGATGATGAGTACATATGGCATGCGCAGAAGTTACCTGAAGAGTTTGGCGGGTGGCAAGTTTCTAAAATAAAGAAATCATTTACGAATCATTCTCAGGCGCTTCTTTATTTAATGTTTGGTGATCAAATGTATTGGGACAAACTGAAAATCGTAGAGCCAAAAATTACAGATAAATATGAAGCCTATAAATTTCAGCCAAAGAATCCAAAAGATTTTCCTGGTATAACCAAGCTAAGTGTCGTTATCGATCTAGAGAAAATGGCATTAGTGAGAGTTAGCCAATGGGATGAGTTAGACAATAAGGTCACCTATGATTTTTCACATCAGGATTTTTCAAAGTTGCTTCCTAAAGATTTTTTTTCCTATAAACCCCCTAAAAATGTAGAGGTGCAAAATTTCAACTGAAAATAAAACCGTTCATTTTGTAAGTTTGGGCTGTCCAAAAAATCTTGTGGATAGTGAAATTATGTTGGGGACGTTAATGCAGTCTGGTTACCAGGCTGTTGAAGATCCTTCTTTAGCGGATACCATTGTTGTTAATACTTGTGGATTCATAAACGAATCTAAAGAAGAATCAATAGACAAAATATTAGAAATGGCTGAGCTGAAAAAATCTGGTCAACTCAAAAAATTGGTTGTGGCTGGATGTTTGAGTCAAAGATACAAAGAAGATATTAATAAAGGGTTACCAGAGGCCGATTATTTTATTGGTTCTGGTGACTTTCAAAATATTGCACAGATTATAGATAAAGAAGAGAACAAGAAAAAAGGATTTTACGATAAATCTACGTTCTTACAGAATGAAGCTACTCCAAGAATAAATTCTGAGCCATTTTATAGAGCTTATTTAAAAATATCCGAAGGGTGCAAGAAGCGTTGTGCTTTTTGTGCAATTCCCTTAATACGGGGTAACCTTCAATCTCGCACTATGGATGGAGTGGTGAGCGAAGCGAAGCTGTTAGTCGCTGGAGGCGTTAAAGAGTTAAATGTGGTTTCTCATGATTTTACTGATTATGGATGGGATCTTAATAAAAAAGGCATTCAAGCGAGTCCTTATGAAATATTAAAGAGACTTTCTGATGAATCTGGAGCTCATTGGATTAGAGTGCTTTATATGTATCCTGACGGAATAGATGATCGGTTAATTCAACTCATAAAAGAGAGAGAGAATTTGCCAAAGTACTTTGATATGCCTTTGCAACATATCAACGATGAAGTGTTAAAGCGTATGAATCGTCGAATGACGGGTGACTTTGTTAAGAAAACTATAGATAAAATCAGAAGCCAAATTCCAGACGCAGTAATTAGGACGCAATTTATCGTGGGCTATCCGGGTGAAACAGATAAACAGTATGAAGAGCTTCTTGATTTTGTTGAGGAGTATAAGCTGGATCGAGTGGGTTGCTTTAAGTATAGTTTTGAAGAAGAAACAAAATCCGGAAAGTTGGATGGCCAAATTGAGGACGAAGTAAAGCAAGAGCGTCATGATCAGTTGATGGAGATCCAAAACGATATTTCTAGGGAAAAAAATCAAAGTTATATTGGTAAAGAAATAGAGGTCATAGTTGATGGAGTGAGTGAAGAGACAGATCTATTATTAGAGGCACGATCTGCTCATCAAGCTCCCGGTATTGACGGAGTGACTTATATAAACTCTGGTACTGCAGAGATAGGGGATTTGGTTCGAGTGAAAATCACAGATGCCCATGATTATGATTTTGTATCAGAGATTGTCCAGCCAGAGGTCTAACCCCCTAATATGTTTGAAAAAAATGTTGACTTGGTGAGCTGAAGTTGTTGTCATATAAAAAGATGAAAGGGGCGGGCTTGTTTTCTGGTCAATTAGTGATGTTATTTGTTTACTCTGTAGTCATACTCTTTGTAGTAAACGTATTAGTAAATTAATATTATTTATCTCATTTTGAATTTTCTTCTTGTTCTGTAAATCCAACACAAGATTCTTGACCAACGCGTCAACCTTTTGTAACTATTTAGTTAATACTAAACTAAATATCTTTTATGAAATTACAGATAATCATTGTTGGTCTTATTTTTTTTGTTATGTCACAAACAGTTCACGCCGCTGTTGTGGACTTTTATTCTTTTCGTCAGGCCTTCTTAGAGCCTGGAAAAATTCGCTGGAGAGCCCAAACTTGGTCTGAAGCTCCAGAAAATGAAAATAAATTTACTCATCGGCTATCTTGGGGTGAAGTTTTCAAAGGGGTGCAGATTGGAAAAAACGAGCAAACTTTCTACCAGAGCAATGGCATAAATTCTTCTAGTACAGCGGCATTTTATGGCGTTTCTATTAAACAAAGGGATCTCTATTTTAAGGGGTCTTTGGGGTATGGATTGAGCTCTTCGTGGCAGCTTCGATTGGATTTGCCGGTTTCCTATAGGCAGAATGAAGTGGTTACACAAAGCTCTCCAGCGGGGGGGTTATTAAACTCTGTTTTGGTGAGTCGCAAACAAAAGAGTCAATTTCAGGGATTAATTAAAAATCAAATCTCTAGTTGGAGCTCGGACAATAAATACAGGGTTCCCACAGAAGCTCAAGGATTGATTGTACCAGAAGTAGGATTGGTGAGTTTGGTGTGCCTTTATTGTAAACCCGAGACTCGCTTTTTATTACTTAATAAGGTTAACTTTCCGGTAGAGAGTAGCTACAGGATGGATGATGCCTTTACTTTACAAAACTATAGAGAAGACTTTTTAGATATGGGGTTGGGTCTTGGAATTAAACAACGTTTAGGCACTCGTTGGGAAGGCTTTGTATTGGTTAATTATCAATCTTACTTTAGGGAAGGACGCCCGGTAAGACTGTTCGACACACAAAATTCTGTTTTTGAAAATGATGTAGATATGACGGGAGAAATAGATCCGGGAGATGTTTTGTCTTCTGGTGTGGCTCTACGTTATAACATCAGTTCAGCTTGGAGTTTGACAGGTTCTTATCTAGGTGAGGTAAAAGGAGATGACGTTTTTTATGGCCGTCAAAAAGCCCATGCTCAAAGAGAGCTCTATCGATTGACTGGGCAAGAGAATAGGCAAATAGGTTTTGATCTTAATTATTTATATAAATATCAAATCGGAATTGATCAATCCTCTATAGGAACAGGTTTGTCACTCTATCAAAATTTTCAAACTGACCAAGACTCACATTATCAGGCGGAAATGAATATTTCGTACGTGTATTAGGCAGCAACAATGCTAAATATTGGCAATATGGCAAGACGTATAGGTTTCAATGCTGTAATTAGGTTGCCTTCCACATTCAAAATAGGTTCTATAACGCTAGGTTTGGTAATAGTGACATTTCCAATTTTTTCACCAGCCAAAGCGCTTTGAATGTTGAAAAAAACATTTTGAAAGGAATCAGTTTATAGAAAGATGACATTAGAGCCCTTCAAATAGGGTTATTTTAACTAATGGGTACAGCAAAACAGACGTCATAGTTTTGCTTCTACAAAATTTTGATTTGAGAGTTTAGATTCTTCAATTTCAAAAGAAATTTTGTCTCAATTTGATAATCTGCAAATCCAAAGTTGAATTTTGGATTTGCAGATTATATACTAAGCCTCGGAGACATGAGATGATTTACAGACAATTGTCTGAAGTGGCGTTGGGTTTGGTGAAGAAATACCCCGTTTTGACGGTGATCGGACCACGCCAATCAGGAAAAACAACCCTATGTAGAAATATTTTTCCAAATTTGTCTTATACAAATCTGGAAGAGTTAGATGTGCGTGAATTTGCGAGGCAAGACCCGAAAGCTTTTTTGGGTCAATACCCCGAGGGATGCATTATTGATGAAATCCAAAGAGTGCCTGAGTTGACAAGTTATATACAGGTTTTAGTCGATGAAAAAAAGCAAAATGGAATGTTCGTTTTAACAGGTAGCCAAAATTTTTCGATTCGTGAGGCCTTAGGCCAATCCTTAGCAGGCAGAACTGCAATTATTCATCAATTGCCGTTTTCTTTAGAAGAAGTGAGAACATTATCTAAAGGCTCCAACATCAGTCTCATGTACAAGGGTTTTTACCCAAGAGTCTTTGAACAAGATTTAAATCCTACTCAATTCTATCAAGATTATTTGGCTACCTACGTAGAAAGAGATCTCAGACAACTCAGTCTAGTAAAAGAAGTTTCTCAGTTTCAAACATTTGTTAAATTATGTGCTGGCCGCGTGGGAAACAGTATTAATTTTGAAAAAATGGGAAATGATGTCGGGGTCTCTCAGCCAACGGCTAAAGAGTGGTTTTCGCTGCTCGAAGCTAGTTATATTGTTTTTAAACTTCCTCCGTATTTTGCAAATATTCGTAAAAGACTTGTTAAAACTCCGAAGCTATATTTTTACGATGTAGGATTGGCCTGCTACTTGTTGGGTATAGAGTCAGAAAAACATCTTGAGGCCCATCCTTTAAGAGGGGCTTTGTTTGAAAATATGGTCGTTGCAGAAGCTTTAAAGAAGGTGGCTAATAGTGGAAAAACAACTCAGCTTCATTATTATAGAGATAGTGATGGAAACGAAATTGATCTTCTTTGGCCGGTAGTGAATCATAATGTGCCGATTGAAGTGAAGTCCGGTTCAACAATTGCCTCAGATTATTTTAAAAACTTCCCTAGCTACAGAAAAGCTATAAGAGACGACGTTTATCAGGGTTTAGTGGTTTATGGTGGTGATAAAATTCAATTGCGTTCTGATTGCACAGTTACCGGAATAAGGGATTTTTCAAATCAACTAGATAAAATCATAAAGTTAACATAAGACTTTGGATAAATTAAAAAGGTAACAGTTCCCTATTCACTTTGCACAGCG
>JAGRAA010000046.1:0-6278 GCA_020435185.1 Bdellovibrionales bacterium
GTTTATCGGTGGTTAAAAACGAGTGGTTCTATCCCGTCGTCATGGATAGAAATGAAAAATTAGTTCATGCGGGGTTATACCTCCTTCACCCTATTTTGCTTTACACATTTTACCTGTCTTGGGATCAAGATTTTTTTAATAATTCTATGGGATTCTGGATGGTTCAGCTAACTTATTTAGGATTGGGTTTAAGAACTCTGGCTCATCAACTGATCTATTGGAATTACATTTATGACAAGACGGCCTATAGTAAAGAACCCTGATTTAAATTTATTTGCAATCGGCCCTTTTTAGTGTAAGTTATATGTAAGTTATTTTTGATAGCTCTCTAGTAAACGGATTAGTTTTGAGAAAAATCATTCATATAGATCAAGATTGTTTTTATGCTGCAGTCGAACAAAGAGATAACCCCTCTCTTAAAGGTAAGGCCATAGCCGTTGGCGGACGGGGAGCTAGAGGGGTTTTAACTACTGCCAGTTATGAGGCTAGAAAGTACGGTGTTCGTTCGGCTATGCCGACCCAATCGGCTTTGCGAATGTGTCCGGATCTTATTGTTTTGCCACCAAGTTTTCAAAAATATAAAACAGAAAGTCAAAGAATCAGAAAAATCTTTAGACAGTATACAGATAAATTTGAACCGGTCTCTTTGGATGAGGCTTATTTAGACGTTTCTGAATCTAGCTTTCATGAGGGCTCAGCCTCTCTCATCGCCTCAGAAATAAGGAATAAGATTTTTTTACAGACGGGACTTACTGCTTCAGCAGGGATTGCTCCCAATAAATTTTTAGCCAAAGTGGCCAGCGACTGGAATAAGCCGAATGGACAATTTACCATTCCCCCTTCAAGAATTGAGAGCTTTGTAAAAGACTTGCCTGTGGAGAAAATTCCAGGAGTAGGTAAAGTCACGTTAAAAAAACTTCATCAAATGAACATATACACTTGTAAGGACCTTCAAGATTATAAAATCGATGAAATGCAGTTTTTATTCGGAAAGTGGGGAGTAAGACTATTTGATCTTTGTCGGGGGATCGACCACAGATCGGTGGGAGGGCAAGGGCTCAGAAAGACTTTGTCTGTAGAAAGAACGTTCACTTATGATAAAATAGAGGGTCACGATCTTATGAAGGCGGCTCAACAGATTTTTGCAGAGTTAGTCTTAAGATTGAAACAGTCTCGACTTGAAAATCAAATTATTGGTTTGGTGGTGAAAATTAAGTTTTCTGACTTCAACCAAACGACGCTTTCGAAAGCAGGTAGAGAGTTAGCTTTTGAAAGTTTTCAACAGATGGTGACTCAAGCGAGTTTGAGAAGTAATCAAGCAATTCGTTTGATTGGTTTAGGGGTTCGATTTCATAAAAGCTCTCAAGGGAAAGCCACTAGGCAGCTGAGTTTGTTTGATTAAAGGTAATCTAAAGCTTCTGTAATTTTCGTGACGTCTTCACCTCTGCAGCCTGAATCCGTGCAAAAATTTGAAGCCCGGCATTTGGTGCCATCGGACTTTGTTTTAAAAACGAAATCAGTTTCTCCCCTCACCAGTATGCCTTCTATTTGTCCATTTTTGGCGTTGAATACGGCCGAGCCAGAATTTCCACCAAAGGTATCTAAGTTCGCGACAAAAAACTCTTGTTTTACTTCTCTGACTTGAGCTCCTCCGGCGACCTTTAAAGGGAGGCCAACAGGATGACCGGCAACAAAAACAGGAGTGTCTTTTTGAATTTCTCCTTCTTGTCTGATTGACAAGGGAGCATGATCAGCGACCTCTCGATCTAGTTCAACAACGGCAAAATCGTGTCCTGTCCCGTTGACGACGGAGTGTATCAGTTTTTTGCAAAAATAGACTTCATTTTTTGAGACTTCTTGGAGATCTTTGTTGGGGTGATCATAATTAAATCCAAAGACAAAACTCACACCTTGGCAGTTTGACTCTGTTCTTATGCAATGCCCGGCCGTCATGATTTTATTGGGAGCGACCAAAAAACCTGAACAGTAGGGTCCAAGAGGCTGATTGTAAAAGGCTTCATCTTCGCAAAGGTTTTTACTTTCCCCGTAAGGCTTTAAATTTATAGAAAACTTATCTTCACTCACAGCAGTGAGATCACGTGTGCGAACAAGGGCCACTGTACTTTGGACAAGGTTAAGGATCTGTTGATCTTCAATTTCATAAAGGTCTTTACGATTGTCTTCGCCGTAGATGACATCTGATTGGATAGGGGATTCGGCATAGGCGTTGATTAAGGATAGATTTAAAAATAAAAGAATGAAAAAGAAAAAAAAACGATTCATAAGGCCTCCAAGATGCTGTGTCCAATCCATGGAGGTGGTCTAGGGACGGCTCAAACCTTTGAGCCCATCCCTATAAAAGACCTGGGATTTAGTCTTTTGACCCTAGGCCAATTGTCTTTGGCCTTATGCATAGCTATACGGATGCCCAGTGATTTTCTTTAGTCCAGGAAGGTAAATATTGTCCTTTGTCTAGATAGGCTGAGGGGACTGTATTAGAAGACCCCAATAGAGAAATGAAATTTATAAGGAGACTCGTCGACTCGTCGACCGTCGACGATAAAAGGTTCTTGGCGATCTAACTTGTAACCAACCTGTAAGTTTACCGGACCAAACGGAGTATCATAGTACAAGCCGAAGCCGGCAGATTGTCGAAAAGGCTTTCGTTGATCGCTGCCTGCGATAATGACTGTTCCGGCATCGTAGAAGAGAACCCCACCCCATTTGTTGTAGAGAGGAAATCTGACCTCGGATTTAAATAAATGGTAATTACTATTAGTACTGATTATAAGTTGGTTATTAGAGGAAGTGGGAAGTTCGTATTTAGGAGGTATTCTTTCGTCAGACTCAAAGCTATCAAACCCTCTGACTGTTGAAAATCCTCCCAAAAAGAAGGCATAGCTATCAGGCACGCCACTTCCGGCTTTATCACTTAAATTTTCAACGTATCCACCTCGAATAGAATTAGACCATACCCATCTTTCCGTTTTCGAAAGAGGAGTGAGGTGAACAAAACTTGCTTCCGTTTGGTAAAAGTGGATAAGGTCAGAACTCCCTAAGTTTGGATTAGAATATTTTAAACTCCATCTCGCTAAATAGCCGCGCGTAGGGTTTGTTAAACTATTTCTCTTTTCGTAGGTAAACGTAGGTCCAATCACCACGATATCTTTGACGTCTTCACCGGTGTCAGGATCATCCCTGGTTAAATACTTTTTGGCAGAGTCAAGACTCCATAGAGTATAAGTCAAAGTGAGATCGTTAGTAAGGTCTCTTTCTAATAAGAAATCTAATCTGTTACTTTCCGTAATAGGAAGGCCGCTTGTATCTATTACTCCCACATCTTTCAAACGAGTTAAATTGACTCTTCCTCGAGTGCGTGAGTTAAATAAAAAGGGTTCAAGGTATCCTAATGTGACTTTATAAGAAAATTCATTTTCAGTGCGAATGTGATTTTTTAATTCAGCTCTAAGACTTATCCCTCGGCCAGTGCCATCTAAATTATTAAATGATATCCCAGTAAAGCCTCTCAGAGTCAGTTCCTTTTCGCTGGATGCTCCTAATCCGAATCGAAAGGTTCCCGGTTCATCTTCTATAACAGAAATAACTAAAGTTCGTCCTTCAACGGAGGTGTTTGCTTCTAAGGTTGTAATATCCACTCGACTAAAAAGGCCGAGTCGATTTAACCGATTAGTCGTTTCAGACAATAGTTTTGGAGTAATCAGTTCACCGATTTCAAGGTCTGCCTCTATGAGGAGAACATAGTCTTTGGTGAATTGATTGCCTTTTAAAACAATATCTTTAATATAAATCTTTGGCCCCTCTTGAATATTCAGTTGTATAAAGGCATGGGTTCCACTGGCATTATACTTTACGATTTCAGTGTTATTACTTAGAATTTTCATTTCTAAGTAGCCTCGTTCGAAATAAAATCTTTGTAGCTTTTTAATGCTTTCTTCTAGCTGTTTTAAACTCAGAGAGTCGTTGGTTTTTAATTCAATAACTTCTAGGAGCTGACTGGTGTCAAAACTTTTATTCCCTTCAAAGGATATTTTTTTAATTTGGGTAAGTGGTCCCTCGTCTATGACAACTTCTATATAGGCATGGGTTTTATTAGATAAGAATTCTATTCTAGAAGAATTTATTTTAGCCTGTAAGTAGCCTTGATTATTTAACTCAGTAATCAAATTTTTATATCCTACTTCTAGATCTTCTCGATTCAGCAAACCTCCTGCAATAACATCAGAGCTATTGTTCAATATGAAGCTAGAATAATAGCTTGCTTTTTTTGAAAACCGACCTTTTATGGTGAGTCTCCCGATCTGAACAATTTCTCCTTCAGTAATATGAATAATGACTCTAATAATATCTGAGTCTTTAAAAAATTTTTCAGTGAATGTTACTGAGACGTTGGCAAACCCTTTGGATAAATAAATTTTCTTCAAAGACTCGGTAATGACAATGGCTGGGTCTGTGTCGGATCTAGCATATTCAGAAAGTTTGAGTTTTCTATAGAGATAGAGGTCATCGATTAATTTGTTGCCTTGAATTAAAATTTCATACTTTTGTGAATCGCTGACCTCGAAGAATAAAGTAGCCATACCTGTACTTTCATCAAAGCGTGAGATTTTCTGTTCGAAGCTGGCCTTTAAATATCTATTCAATATGAGGGCTTGTTGAATACTGTCTTTAAGCAGAGTAAGGTTTTCTGAAGAAAGAGTTTTTCCTATATATTGTTGAGTTTGTTTAGTGAGGAGAGATTTAATTTTTTCATTTTTACTTTCGAACTCAACGCGTTGTATCTTGCTAGCTTGATTCTCTTGAAGATTAAAAATGATAAGAACTTTATTGTCAGAAGAAGATTCTGCTGTGCCCTTTTTGAGTTCAGTGTTGATCTTGACGTTGTAGAAGCCTTCTTGTGCATAAAGGTCTTGTATTTCATGAAGTGTTTTCAATAATTTTTCTTTACTATATATATCGCCTGATCGGATAGATATTCCGGTCATGAGCGTTCTCGAATTTATAACCTTATTATTTTCAAAAGAAATGGACTCTATAAGACGATTTATCGAATCTGCAAAAAGGCTTGTGCTGTGCAGTAGAAAAGATACTAAAAAAAATAATTTTAGGCCATATTTCATATAGGCATCATTCTATACGAAAATGCTTTTTAGGCAACTTATCTAAATTTAAATTTATACTCCAGATCTAATCCTAAAATAGATGAGTTTCCACTACTGTTTTGGTCCTCTGACGTGGCTTCATTTCCATCCCAAGAGCCAATGACCGACAGATTATTATTAAATTTATATTTCACTTTTACGTTATTTCTGGGGTTTTGCTCTAGAGTTCTTGTGGCGGTCGCATCGAGCTTTTTAGTGATTTGACGTTTAATAGTCACTTTCGGAATGACTTCGTTATCTTCGTCAAATTCTGAGCTGATTTGAAAATCAAAACCAAATCTGTTCTTAATTTGCTTCCCAAGAGGACTGGCTAACAGAGCGGAACCGAGTTGATATGAGGTTTGTTCAGCAAGTTCTTTTGTGCCGACATTTTCATCAGCTTGTTCACTGGTCATGCCTATAGCTAATAAGCTAACGATTTCATACTCTTGGAGAGGAGGAAGGCTAGTCATTGATATTTCTGGCTTATTTGCAGTTCCTTGAATAAGAAGTTTTATCTCATAAGTGAGATCATCTGAACTAATTTGAGTTTGAGCTGTTATATAAAGTTTTGGATTTTCAACAGGTGAACTATCATAGTTGATAGAGGCATTTACGATCTCAAACTCATTAGAGCGAAAGACGAGGCTTCCTTCTTGAACTGTGTTTACTCTTCCAGAGAATAGCGGGTTTTCTGGTGTACCAACAATTTTTAATTGCCCAGTAAACTGAGCATCTGCCTGTGAGTTTTTTACAAGTAGGGGTTTAGCCATATTTATGGCGACATCCAAGTTAAATGTTTGAAAATTATCGTTGTCCAAGAATTTTGGCAAAAAAGAACTTGGTCGGACTGTTCTAATGCTCGATTCTTCTTCTGAAAATTCTCGAGCAAAAACTCCTTTTCTGACGTCGTAGTCTATTTCTAATTTATAAGGAAACCAATTTCCTGATATTTTGACGAGAGCATTTCCAGAGGTGGATATGTTTTTAGGGAATTCTATATTTGCATTTCGTACATTTGCTGAAAGATCAATAGGTATATTTCCAAAATCTACGAATCTAACTTGACCGCTGGTTTCAAGTGTTCCGTTAGCAACGACTCCTCGAGCTCTATCGAAA
>JAGRAA010000046.1:6387-6892 GCA_020435185.1 Bdellovibrionales bacterium
TCTGGGTTATCTACTGAGCCAGAGAAGTTTAAGTTAAAGTTTAAATCGCCCCCTAAATCTTGTAAGGGTGTGAGTATGTTTAACAGAGTCATTTTCATTTGACCTTTAAGATGGGAGTTTAGATTATTTTTAGTTAGCCCATCTGCAATGAACTCGATATAACTATTGTTACCAACAAGTTTGAAATTACTGGAATTGATCTTACCGTTTTTAATTTTAATTTTCATGGGTTCAGGGTTGAACATCGAAATATTATTTTTTTTCAGTTTTACTTTTTCTATGATTAAATCTCCTGTAGAAGTCCAAAAGCCTCCTCGTTGAGATCGAACATCTAAATGAATATCAGCAGATGTTTGGTATTTCTTTTGCTCTTCATTATTAGAAAAAATCGAGAAAAATCTTGTGAAGCTCCAGTTTTTTGAGTCGAACTTAAACCAAAACTCCTCGTCTTCTTTAAAAGGAATCTTAAAGTCTGCGACAACAGATTTATCCATGAGAAAGCCAC
>JAGRAA010000047.1 GCA_020435185.1 Bdellovibrionales bacterium
GCTTTTTCAGCAGCTTCTTTCAATCTTTGCAGAGCCATTTTATCTGATTTCAAGTCAATCCCTTGATCTTTCTTAAACTCACCGACCATCCACTCAAGAATTTTATCATCAAAATCATCACCACCAAGAAGAGTATCTCCATTCGTTGCTTTTACCTCGACAACATTATCCCCTACTTCAAGAATAGAAATATCAAAAGTACCACCACCAAAATCGAAGATCGCAATTTTCTCATCTTTCTTTTTGTCTAACCCATAAGCCAAAGCTGCAGCGGTTGGCTCGTTGATAATTCGCTTGACCTCAAGGCCAGCAATACGTCCAGCATCTTTTGTCGCCTGTCTTTGAGAATCATTAAAATAAGCTGGTACAGTAATCACGGCCTCAGTCACTTCATGACCTAAATAATCTTCAGCCACTTTTTTTAATTTAGCCAACACACCTGCAGAAATCTCTTCAGGAGCAACGACTTTACCATTGATATCAAATCCACAATCATCGCCACCTTTTTTAACTACGTTATAAGGTACGCGCTTAATCTCATTTTGAACTTCACTAAAACGACGACCAATAAATCTTTTTGCTGAATAAACCGTGTTTTCAGGATTTGTAACAGCCTGTCGCTTTGCCACTTGGCCCACTAACTTTTCACCATCTTTAGTAAATGCAACTATTGAAGGAGTTGTTCTCCCTCCCTCTTCATTCACTATAACTGTTGGTTCTCCACCTTCCATAACGGCAACACAAGAGTTAGTTGTCCCTAAGTCAATTCCTATTATTTTTCCCATAATGTCTTCCTTTTCTCTTAATTATCGTCTTAATTAATAAATAAATTTTTAAAGTACTAAATCTTTTTCTCGCTTAGTCTTTGCTTCCCCTTAAACATGAGTTCAAAAACTTCGTCGTCAAGTCAGTGGTTATTTTTTTCTAGAAAAAAACAACCCTCGACTAGAATCCGAAACATTCTCAGATTTAAGTTGAGCAATTTCTCTGAGAAGTTCTTCTTCTTTCTTAGCTAATTTTTTGGGATAAACCACTTCGACTTCAAAAAGCTGATCCCCTCTTCGGGAAGACCTCACGCTAGGCAAACCCATACCTTCCATGCGTACCACAGTTCCTTCTTTAACTCCCTGGGGAACTTTCAATTCTTTCAGTCCCTCTAAGGTCTCCACATTGATCTCTGCGCCAAGAAGGGCTTGTAAATAGCTGACTTTGAGCGGACTCACCAAATTCTGTCCTTTTCTCAAAAAACGTCTATCGGGTTTAATTCGAATTTCAACAAACAAATCACCACTCGGCCCTCCTCGATAACCTCCTTCACCCTTTCCACTGAGGCGAAGCTGATTACCATTATCAACGCCAGCCGGAACGGTCACCGAAAGTTTACGATGGGCCTTAGTTCTTCCAGAACCGTGACAAGTTTTACACGGGTCTTTAATAATTTGTCCTTCTCCTCTACAGGTTGGACAAGTCGACGCCATCTGAAAAAAACCTTGTTGTCTAACGACCTGACCAGATCCTCCGCAGGCAGAACAAATGGTCGGGCTAGAGCCTTTTTCAGCTCCACTTCCATTGCACGTATTACACGAATCATCACAATCAAATTCGATTTCTTTCGTAGCCCCTTTCAGAACATCTTCTAACTCTACGTCTAAAAAGTATCGTAAATCAGAACCCTTTCTGGGTTGATTTCTACCGCGCCCTCTTGAACGCCCTGCTCCGCCAAAAAAATCTCCAAAAATATCTCCAAAGGCTTCAAAAATATCTCCCACATCTTGAAATCCAGCCCCTCCAGGACCCCCTTGAAATCCACCCATAGAATGACCAAACCGATCATATCGAGCTCTTTTATCTGGATTACTCAATACCTCATAGGCTTCTGCGGCCTCTTTAAATTTATCTTCAGCTTCTTTATTTCCAGGATTTTTATCGGGATGATACTTCATCGCCAGCTGTCTATAGGCCTTTTTTATAGAGCCAGCATCAGCACCTTTTTGAACTCCCAGTACGTCGTAATAATCTTTTTGCATTCAACTTGTTCCTTTCCCTCTCAAGTCTGGGACTTGTTGAATCCAATATGAGTTCAAAATTTCACAGGTCAAGGTCTTACTGAGTTTTCTTTTGAAGTGAAGCATCTCTTTTACGTTTTATAATATCTATACGTTTTTCCACAAGTTTTTTCATTTCTGGATCGCCCTCTTTGATATCTTCATAATATTTTTGCAAGGTCACGATCGCCAGGTCATATCTCCCCGCCTTGTCGTACAACCTCGAAGCCAAAGACTGAGCCCAATACGGAGCTCCATGAACTTTTGCACGACTATACAATTCAGCGGCTTTTTCGTAGTCATTGAGCTCATATAAAAAATGATAAGCCGCACGATATAAAATGGGCCAATCCGTAGGAAAATTCTTCACGCCTCGATCAAAAATAATAGAGGCTCCTTCCACATCAAAGGTCAGCACACTCAATGTCGTTGCCCCTACTGCATAAGGCATGCGAAATTTAGGAGATAGCTTGGTAACCGCATCCAAAAGCATAAAAGACCAGCTCTTATCACAAACCTTATCGGTGGTAATGCTCCAGTCTCGATCCCTCACATATTCTTTCTTAAATAACTCGGCCCTCTCTTTTTTATCTTTTCCTTGAGTAAAAGATTTTTCGCGGGAAGCAGAATGGGAGCTATCTCCACCTTCAGACTCACGCTCTAGCCGCTCATTGTCTTGTTTTTCTTTACCGCAGTAATGGATATTCTGTATCCACCTCAGCCAAAACATATCGGCTAAATTGTCATTGTATCCAAAATGAAAATGTTCAATATTATGAGGGGGGACAATATCGACTTCAAAGTCTTTTACATGACCTGCTTTACTCAAGTATCGCAAACCGAGAATTCCCACAAAAACTAAAATCAAAAGTGTAATTCGCTTCATATACCTATTGTAAAAAAAAAGAAGAGCCTTTCAAGCTCTTCTTTTTTTATTTTCAAATGTTTTTTTAAACTTACTCGATATTCGGAAGGTTGTTACAAAGCACTCTATTTGAAGTCATTGTCCATATATCTGCTGTCGCTTGGTTCGTTCCGTTACCCCCAACTTCCCCCAGACCTGTAGCCACAAATGCGGCATTGTTACCAAACAGACCATTAGGGTTAGCTCCAACTACACAACCTCCAGCCACGTTTGTATTAGCAAACGTCCCTTGAGCTGCCTGTGTGCCAATAGCCGCAACTAATGCTGGATGAGGGGTGGCTCGTGGTGTACATGCTGCAACCATTGTGCTGGTGCATGCTACTGGATTTGGAGAATAATTAGCTGGTAATGCTGCTGGTCCCCCGACTGCGCCAAAGCCGACATAATATCTCATATCGCCTTCTGGGGCATAGCCTATATCCATAAGTGTCCCTCTATAAAAAGACCATTCGCCATGATGATTCTGCTCAGCAGAGTAGATACTTCCTAATTGGCCCTTTACTTCGGATTGTCTGGCTTTAGCCATGAAACGTTGCATATTTGGCACGGCAACGGATGCTAAAATACCGATGATGGCCACAACCACCATTAACTCGATCAAAGAAAAGCCTTTATTGTTTTGGTTTAATTTCATTTTTCCCCCTTAACGTTCTTTCTTTTTTTATTCTTTAAGTCAATTCTTCAAAAAAAATCATCACTCTTCTCGACAATTTATATTTTTATTTTGAATAAAAAATTGTCTCATTGTGAGATCTTCTTCATCTCTCTTTCAATATCCTTAACTGCAAGCTAAATACCAATAAAATGTATCGAAAGGATTCAATAATGGCTCTTTAAAATTATGCTTTCTCATTATGATTAAATCAAAGTGAGAAAGCAGGATACCTTCTTTGGTCTTGTTAAAAGTTAAACAGTAGATTAATTCTTTAATTTAACTTGGTAATTCAAAACACCCTTCGCTTAAGACAAGAATTGAACACCCAAAAGTGACCATCTCTGTCACTTTTGGGTCCCGAATTTATGGCATGACTCAAAATCATTCATTTTTACTTGAAATGTACGAATGAAAACTTATATTTGATTTATGGGTAATTATAAATCCAACTCTAATACTTCTTTAAGGTTCTCTTATGAGACAATGGTCGCATCGAGCAATTATCTCTCGTCCAGCAAGTTCTTACTGCTTCATGCTCAGACATGCGTTTTTCAGCAGGTCTTAACTTCGTCAAGCCCTGCACAAAGCCGAACTGCGCGTGAAACAGTAAGAACTTGCTGGACGGATTATAATTCTCCAGTAAGTACCCGCCTCCCCAACATAAGACTAAGTAATGATTCACATGATGATTCCTACAGAGAAGAAGACGATAACCATTC
>JAGRAA010000048.1 GCA_020435185.1 Bdellovibrionales bacterium
AAAAGAAAAAGATACTCATTGTTGAAGATGATGACATATTTATTGAGCTCTTAGTCGCCATTTTTGAGCAAGCGGGATATTCTACTCAGACTGCTGAAAACGGGAAAGAAGCTTTTGAAATATTTGAAAAAAATCGACCGGACTGTGTGATCAGTGATATTATGATGCCATTGGAGACCGGTGTTGAATTAACTGAAAAAATTTTTGCACATCCACACCCTGTGCCCGTGGCATTGATTTCTGGATTTGCGAACAATAGAGATTTAGAAAAACTAAAAAAATCTCCTTTTTGGATTGGTTTTTTTTCTAAACCATTTAACGAGGCAATTCTGCTAGATAAAATTTCTCATGCTCTTTTAGATTAACGGTAATAATTGATAATCTGCTTGTTAACATAGGTAGATTTTAAAAGACAGTATTCTTGTTTTCCGAGAAAGCATAAATTTGTTAATGCAGGAAAGCAATAGGGGTTGGTTTCTAGCGAAGAAATAAATTCTTGTGTCGCTTTTTCTGTATCTCCTTTTTCAGCATAGTAAGACCCTTTCTTGGCATTAAAGATACAGAGTTCTGAAATAATTTGCCCTTCTATTGTACGTTTGTTAAAAAAAGTATCCCACGCGGGTCTAAAAAGTATTCTCTGGTTTTCTTCTTTAAAGTCTAACCCATTGCCTTTTTCAATAATTCGACCAATAGGCAGATAGGTGATTTGGAAAGCCTCGCTTCCTGGAAAGTCAGATAAGACAATAAAGGGAGGGGATTGTTTTTTGATTTCCGTGAGTGTAACGTAGCGAAGTGATTTTTTAGCATCGGGATTATTGTGGGTAAAGTATTCTAAAATATTGTATCTTTCGTGAGATGAAATCAGTAGGGGGCGCTGTTCGCTGGATAGATTGATTATCTCAGATGCCCATTGAGATATTATTGTATTCGTTCGAAAGTTATATTCGTTGATGCTTGTAAAGATATTAAATCCAGAAGAAAGCACAAAAAACCAAAATGTGAGCTCTTTAAATTTTAGATTTTCTAAGCGAGGAGTCTTAGACAATACAATGTATCCCGCGTAGAAGAGCAATCCGTATGGAATGAGAAGAGTAGACCACTTAATAGAGAGAATATAGGTAGGGAAAACAAAAAATAAATAGTTTAAAAAGCAAAGTGACAAGAGTAATAGTTGTTTGCGATAGAATCGTTGGTAGAGGATTAGCCCAACGAAAAATAAGCAAAAAAATGGCCATAGATAAAAAAACAAGTGTTCTGTAAAATTCTCTAAAAAAATATTTTTAGCCAGTGGTATAGGATGAGATTCTTGTTTTATAAGAATAAAACCCCACGACATTAGAAAAAAGAAAGCAACCGCTAGAGTGGTCTTTTTTGCAGTCGTAGATTTTGGCCTCTTTATGCAGTCATAAAAGGCATACACCCAAAAAGGCGACAGTATAGCGAATCCTAAATTATAAAAAAGGCCCAGAGTGAAATGTAATGAAAGAACGATAAAGTTGATGTTTTTACTAGAACTGATCGGCCTGTCATACAAGAGTAAAAAAGTGAGAGAAAAAAATAAAAGAATGATAGCGTCATTAGGTATAAGGGAATGGTACCAAATAGGAGGAGACACCAAAAAGCAAAAGGTCAATAAGGGAAGGAGCACGGGTTTTTTATGAGCGTTTGACAGTGCAAAAAATAAAAAGAGCAAGAAGGCAAAAAGAGTGGTGATCCTTGATTGAGTAATAAAGTCCGCACGGGGATTAATAAATTTGTGTAGAAGAGTGTTGGAAAAGAAGTAAGAGGAGTGTTGGTATGTGGTAGGCCAATTCAGACTCCACAAAATCCAGAGAAGGATTCCTATGATAAGACTTGGAGCCCACCAGTATTTTGTGGTCCATTTATTGATTGCTGCATACTTTACCATAGTAAAGATAGTATTCGCGGTAGACAGACATCTCCAATAGATTGTCTCCTCACTAACACGGCGCAAAAATCATCTTCATTGCTCGAACAGAGAGGTTCGTGCATCATAAGGAACATGTCTAACTCCCATTCAGAATCAACGGTAAAGGTTGTTCTCTCAGCAGTTCTTGGAAATGGTTTAATCACTCTCGCAAAATTTATAGGATGGTTTTTAACCGCTAGCCCGTCGTTGTTAGCCGAGGCTATTCATAGTGGTGCAGATACGGCAAATCAGGTTTTGCTATTTATCGGGATTAAGCATGGAGAAGGTAAAGTTTCTACCAAATATCCTTTTGGCCAGGGTTCTGCACGATACCTGTGGAATTTAATTTCAGCGGTTGGGATTTTTTTTCTTGGGTTTGGAGTAACGGCTTATCATGGGATTCATTCATTGCTTACTTTGGATCAGAATCCCTATACTCCAATACATCCGGTGGCTATTTATATTTTATTATTCGCGATGTGTATTGAGGGTTATGTTTTTTTAATGGCGCTTAAAGAAGTAAAGAGCAAAAAGGGGAAAGATTCTTATTATCAATATTTACAGCATAGTGATGACCCTACTTCTTTAGCTGTTCTTCTTGAAGATGGGATTGCGGTGTTGGGAGTAATTTTTGCTCTTGTCGGAATATACATTTCAGAAGTCTATCAGTCCGCTATTCCTGACTCAATTGCCGCTATTGTTATTGCTTTTCTTTTAGGGTTTATGGCTATTGCCTTAGCCTATATTAATAGCCGTTTGCTAATAGGTCGTTCTATTTCGGTTTCGGATGAAAGGCGAATTCGGAGATTTTTAATGAGGCAGGCTGAAGTAGAGAGGGTGGCTCAGTTAAAAACTCTTATTGTGGGAGCGGGAAAGATTAGACTTACCTGTGAGCTTGAGTTTCACGGAGGCTTTTTCATAGATAGAGAGCAAATTAAACAAGACGCCGATAGAATCAAAGC
>JAGRAA010000049.1 GCA_020435185.1 Bdellovibrionales bacterium
TTCTAATATTTCGCAAGTTACTTCGGCCACTCACACAAATTTATTCCCATTAAAGGGCGGCACGACAACTACTGCAAGGAAAGCTAAAGACCAATTTGGACCACTTGGTGATTATACTTCACTGAGTGTGGGGGGGTTAGGATACGGCTTTTTAAATTTTAATGCTAGTACGGTTGTTCGGGGAGGTCTCTTTAATAATTTGACGACTTCGGGGATATTTGCAGTGGATTTAGGTATAGGACCGACGACTTCGAGCTATGGACTTGGCTTTCGCTGTGTGATGCACCCAAAACCATTTGATACTGATTTTGTTGACGTAACCAATGCGACCAAGAGTTTAAGTTATACATCGAATCAATTGACGGCTAGTCTAATTAGTTCTTCGATATCGGCTAGCGTTGCCGGTGATGGATCTCCAGTGATCATAAAAAATAATATAAATGTAGGAGCATCTACGACCATTGCTCCAGGAGATAGAGTTCAAATTCGGTTGATGAGTTCAAGCACGGACGGTTCTAAGGTTAGTGCGGTCTTAACTGCTAATGGTAAGAATTTTAAGTATTCGGTCACTACTTCAGAAGTGTCTGCTTTTAGTTGTCCGACAAACTATATTCGAGTTCCAGCAGATTCTGATTATGGAACCAACGACTTTTGTGTGATGAAGTATGAAGCGAAATTGATGTATGACTCAGATGGTGACGGTGATTTTTCAAATGCCAGCATTGTGGCCGACGGCAATGCTTCTAATACCTATAACTATGACACCGATTATGAAACTCCCGCATCATTGGTTAAGTATAAAGCCGTGAGCGAAGTGAGTGGAAAGCCTTGGGTCTATATACGACGGGGTGAAAACGGTTCGGCAACCGGCCAAGGAGCTTTGGAGGCTTGTCAGAGATTAAATGTACAAGAAGGAGTGACAAACAAGTATGATTTGATCACCAATTCAGAATGGCAAATAGTGGCTAGAAACATTGCTGATCAACAATCTGGAGCTACTAACAATTGGGGGACGGACTCCTATGGTCACACGGTTCTTAATCATGGTCATGCCGATGCCTCTCCGGGAAGCACCTGCGATGCCGCGCAAGAGTACGTAGATCTGAATTGTTCAAATTCCGGAGGTGAGACTGATTATGAAGATAAGCGAACTCATAATCTTTCAAATTCAGAAGTGATTTGGGATTTTGCCGGAAATGCTTGGGAATATGTAAAAGAAAATCATACGACGACGGTTTATTTGGGCGCTGCTAGTTCTGATGAGTGGTCGGTTGTTCTTGATGGAAACGCCGATGGACTGAGTGATAATTATTTGCCAGCACAAAAAGATTTTGGACCCATAGATTTAACTCCCTCGGTTTGTACTAACCCTAGTGCGAACAATAAATGCGGATTAGGGAATATTTATGATCATACCGCGGGTGCTATTGTGAGAGGGAATTATGCGCTTGGAGGGCCGGGATCAGGAGTCTTCGCATTGTATTTGAATATAGGGCCTACCGCGAGCAATACCTATATAGGTTTTCGCTGCGTATATCATCCCTAAAAAAGATACAAAAGGTACGGACACACTTTGGTGTCCATAAGGCGTCAAGTAGACGCTTCAATACCTAATCTCTTTTTAAAATTAAATGACGCTCTACGGACACCAAAGTGTGTCCGTACCTTTTTACCCCACTCGTTTTTGGGCTACTTTTAAGAACTCTGATATCTTATCTCCTAAGCTTAAAACAAGTTTAAGAGCCTCGATGTCTTCGGCATGTTTGTCACCCACACATAAGAGTATGGCTGAAATACGTTTGTACTTTTTAATGGGAATAGCTGTAACCACAGAGGGTAAATCTGTGTAGCCCCAGGCTTGAAAGAACTGATCGTTGACAGGACTTGGGCGAATGGGGCCATGAAAGGGCTTTCTCGTTTGAGTGAGAATTCTAAATATACTCGGGGTGCTTAAATCATAAAGAATAGAACTTTGTCCTTGATCCTTCCATTGGCTATCCCATTTCCATGCCTTTGGTTTTCCACGTTCAAATTGTAAAAGCATAGAAGATTTATAATACTGTTTAGATTGATGAAACACCCATTCAACCACTTCATCGAAGCTTTGGCAGTCTTCGAAGTGCGCAGGTCCTTTATAGATTTTATTGGGAGGTTCTGAAGCTGAGGCAACAGGTGCGGTTTTTTCTAAATCTTGTTCCTTTTGTTGGGCGAGATTCATGGTCGTGGTGGCATCTTCGTCGTCGCTGACTTCTGTGAATGAAGGAGAGTCAGCTTGTGGCGCTTTATCAGAAGGAAAGGTAAAAATATTATCCTTCGGTCTTCTATGCAAATCACCTAATCCTTCGGGAGATTGAGATTGGCCTCCGGCAGGAATATTATCTCCTAAAATTCCTTCAGGAGATTCAAATTGAATAGATTTTAAATCCTCTCCATTGAAAGAGGGGTCTTCTTGATTGTCGTTGTCGGCATGAAAAAATAGGGCTTCTCCAGGGTCTAAATCTGCAGGAGCTGGAGAAGATCCAATTTGATCGACGTCTAAACCTTCGGGCATTAAGGAGCTATTTGTTGAAGAAAGTGGCCTTTCAGGATCTAAAAGGTCTTGAGGTTCAATGACTTTTTGTAAATGAGAAGTCACTGCATTTGGTTCTTCTGTTGTTTCCTCAGACATAGTTTGAGCGGCCATAGGTAACGAAGATCTTGTCGAAGAGAGATCTTCTTCATTTTCAGCAGAAGCTTCAAAGTCGATAACCTCATCAACACCCTTATCTTCTTCTGCTAAAATTTCTATAGAATCTTCATGGGAAGATTCAGGAATAGACTCTGGAATAAAAGTCACTTGAGTTTGTTTATCAGGAGTAGGAGGAAGCTCATTAAACTCTTCATGAACATTGGTATTATTAAAATGGCTCCAAAGCTGCTCTAAGAGTGTTAGTGGAGATAAAACGAATCTGATATTTTGTTGATTCACTAAATCTTCAGGAGGATAAAGGCAAGCTACGAAAACCGTTCCATCCCACTCTGCAATAGGGCATACACTGCGAGACCAATAATTCAATGATTTCAAGTAAGCGGGGGGAGTGTAGGACTCGTATTCCTTCAAAAATTCTTTATTGAGTTGTGCGAGATGAAGAGTTTGCTGAGCCCAGTGGAGATACTCCTGCTCATCAATGAGTTGATGACTGATCACCCAAAAAAGTAAATCTTCTCCATCAGGCAGTTCATTTTGCCATTGGTTGATTTGGTCCTCAGAAATGTTAAGGGACTTTGCCCAGTGAAGATTGTTACTCATTCTAAAACTACTCGGTAAATCCCTGTTTTTTCTTGATATTTTTACACACTTGAATTTTTTTTTGCGCAGCACTATATTGTGCCTAGATCTGGAGGTTAGTCTAGGTCTTGAGAATATATGCCCCCTTAAAAGGAATCATTCAGTGGTCAAAGAAAAATTTCCAGAAGTTATTAAATCACCAGAAAGTTCAAGGGTTTACTTTGACCACAACGCCACGACACCAGTGTTGAGGTCCATTATTGAAAACTCTTCAGAATGGTTAACCCAGTGGGGAAACCCGAGCTCTATACATTGGTCTGGTCGAGGTCCAAAAAAAATTATTCGTGAAGCGAGAAAGAAAATAGCTCAAAAATTAAATTGTTCGCCGCTGGAGCTCATTTTTACCAGCGGAGGGAGCGAATCCAATAATACGGTCATAAAAGGAGTCTATGAAAGCTTTGAACAGAAGATGCGATGGAGCCCTGGAGATGAACATCGCAATGAGTACATTACAACGGGAGTAGAGCATCCGAGTGTTCGAAAAGTTTTTGAATATTTAAAAAGTAAGGGAAAGACGGTTCATTTTATCCCGGTCGATAGAGAAGGGGTTGTAGATCTGCAGAATTATCAGCAGGTGTTAAGCCCTCGAACAGCTTTAGTTTCTGTGATGTATGCAAATAATGAAACGGGGCATGTTTTTCCAGTAAAAGAAATGGCTCGTATGGCCCGTGAGGCGGGAGCCCTCTTTCACACGGATGGAGTTCAAGCTTTAGGCAAAACGAGGATTGACTTGAAAGAATGGGACGTAGATTTTGCCAGTTTTTCTGGGCATAAATTTTATTCGCTCAAAGGCTGCGGCTTAATTTACTCAAAAACCGGAAACATCTTGCATGGCCTTATTCAGGGAGGCGGGCAAGAGCGCGGCCGAAGAGCAGGAACAGAAAATACCTTAGCCATAGCGGCTTTAGGGGACGCCATAGATCACCTTAATGATGAGCCTTTGTACTCAGCTCAAGTGCAAGAACTTCGAAACTCCATTGAATCTCAGGTTCTAGAACGAATCTCTGGTGTAAAAATTATTGGGCAGGGCACGAACCGCATTGGAAATACTTCAAATTTAATTATTGCAGGAGTGGATGGAGAAACTTTGCTGATGAATTTGGATTTGCAGGGATTTAGCGTAAGTACTGGAGCGGCCTGTAGCTCCGGAAACCCAGAACCCTCTCCGGTTTTGTTAGCCATGGGGTTTAAAAGAGAAGAAGCCCAAAGTTCTCTGAGAATTAGTTTAGGATGGCAGAATACGCAGGGTGAAGTGAATGAATTTGTTGAAAAATTAGAAAAAGTCGTCAATAAGTTAAGGTCTTTAAAGGATTCAAATGGATAGGATTGAAAAGAAAAAAAGAGTATTAGTGGCTATGAGTGGAGGAGTGGATAGTAGTGTCGCAGCGGCTCTCCTCAAAGAGCAAGGATATGACGTCATTGGAGTAACTATGCAGGTTTGGGACTACTCCGCAAACCAATGTAGTATAGAAGAGGGTAACGGAACCTGCTGTTCTAGTATTGATGTAGAGGATGCGAGAAGTGTAGCTGACCATTTGGAAATTCCTTTTTATGTTTTAAATTGTGAAGAGCCCTTCAAAGAAAAAGTCATTGATAACTTTGTAGAGAATTATTTAAAGGGACAAACTCCTGTTCCCTGTGTTCATTGTAATACTTATTTAAAGTTTGATTACCTTTATGACAAAATGAAAGAGTTGGACTGTGATTATTTAGCTACCGGACATTATGCTCAGACCTTAAAAACAGAAGGCGGAAAGACACAGATCGTTTCAAGTTATGACGATTGGAAAGATCAAACCTTTTTCTTATTTACATTGAGGCAAGAGATTTTGGATCGCCTACTCTTTCCTGTGGGTGACTGGAAGAAGCCAGAGCTTAGGCTTTATGCAGAAGAAAAAGGACTTCCTGTGGCTGCAAAAAAAGACTCTACTGGGATATGTTTTATCGGAAAAAACGACTATGGGCCATTTGTTGAACAAAGGGCCAAGCCTGAAGATCTAAAACCTGGTCAACTTAAACTCTATCCTGACGGAGAAATATTAGGAGATCATCAAGGTATTCATAGATTTACCTATGGTCAAAGAAAAGGATTGGGCGTTTCTTACAAATATCCTCTTTATGTGATTAAAATCGACGCTCAATCGGGTGATGTCTGGTTAGGAGAAGAGCAGCATTTGTACGGAAAAACAATGACGGTTAAAGATATTAATTGGTTAGATCAGCCGGGAGATGAAAAGTTAACCGTTAAAATAAGATTTGCCCATAGTGGCGCTCTAGCCCATTTAAAGGCAAAGGCGATCAATGAGTGTGAAGTAGAGTTTGATGAACCTCAGAGAGCCATTACTCCCGGTCAAGCCGCTGTGTTTTATCGAGGGAATCAATTAGTTGGTGGAGGATGGATTTGTCAGAGATAAATTTTCATACCTTTGGTTGTAAAGTAAATAGTTACGATACGGGTTTGTTGGAAAAAAACTTGTCTCTATCAAAGTTTGAGAGAACAGTTCATGTTTTAAATACTTGTGCTGTCACCGCCGAGGCTACACGTGAAGCCGTAAGAAGCATTAAGCGTTTGAAAAAAAAGAATCCTGATTCTATTGTTGTCGTTACGGGATGCTCGGCTCAAGTAGATACGGAGTCTTTTGTTGGTTTGCAAGAAGCTGATTTGGTTGTGGCCAATTCTCATAAAACTCAATTGCCTCAGATTATAGAAGATTTTTTAAATCAAAAGTCTTCAGAAAAAATTTTTAAATCTAATATTTTTAAAATAGAGGATCTTGGTGAAGGTGGCGGAAAAAACAGCCTCCACACAAGAAGCTTTTTAAAAATTCAAGATGGCTGTAATAGTTTTTGTACCTATTGTGTAATCCCGTTTGCTCGAGGAAAGAGTCGTAGCATACCAATTGATCAGATTGTCGATAAAGTCCATGAACTTTACGATCAAGGGATGAGAGAAGTGGTTGTTACAGGTATTCATATCGGAGATTACCAGGATGTAGAGTTCGGTGAGTCAAAGGCCAGAGGGTTAGAGGACCTTATAGAGCAGTTGTTGATTCGCACTAAAATGCCTCGATTTAGAGTTTCCAGTTTAGAGCCTCCAGAATTAACTCCTCGTTTATTAGAGTTATATAGTGTTGATAGAATGTGTCCCCATTTTCATATGAGTATACAAAGTGCCACAGATTCAGTTCTCTTTGGTATGAAACGTCAATACGGGCAGACAGAAGTTCAACGGGCTCTTCGGGAGATAGATCATAGGTTAAAGAATGCCTATGTAGGGATGGATGTTATTGTTGGTTTTCCAGGGGAGTCGGAAAGAGACTTTCAAGAAACTTACGAAGTTTTAAAAGACCTGCCTTGGACGAAAATACATGTCTTCCCCTATAGTGAAAGGCCAAATACCTTTGCTCAGAGGCTTTCTGATAAAAATAACCAAAATGAGATTATTCAACGGGCTCGATTTTTACGGGACTTGAGCCAATCCAGACTTAAATATCAGGCAGAAAAGCAATTAGGCTCCGTCAAAAAAGGATTAGCTCTGGTTTCTAAGCAAGAAAATGAGTCATTATTTTTATCCCGAGACTATTGGAATATAAAGTTGGAAGAGGTTTTGCCGGTGTCTCAGGAAGAAATAGATATAAAAATTACAGATTTTTATGCTCAAGGGGAAAAAGCTTTCCTTATTGGGCAAAAATACACTTGATCAAAGGCAGATATTCGGACATTATGCGATCTGCGCGAAGCGTTAGTAAAATTAAAAGATGGGAGAGCCCATGATTACCTCTGATTCGGATTCTGCGACCGATTTAAAAAATGCAGAACCTGCTGTTTTTTCTGATGCAGAAAAAGATGTTCTCGTGATTATTTCTGAGTTGGAAAAAGAAGTCGGCTATATTTTTTCAGACAAAGAGTTAGCTCAGTCAGCTATAACTCACAAAAGCTTTTTTAACGAAAACAAAGATAGTGGTCAGCCTGTTTCTCAGCATAATGAGCGGCTGGAGTTTCTGGGTGATGCTGTATTAGAGCTCTCTCTGAGTCACTTGCTCATGGATCAGTTTCCTCATGTCGATGAAGGTGTTCTTTCCAAGTTGCGAGCGAGTTTAGTGAATGAAGCGAGTTTATTTCAAATCGCAAAGGTCCTAAATTTGAATCATTACATTCGATTAGGACGTGGAGAAATACAGTCTAAAGGGGCTGAGAAACCAAAGATTTTGTCGAGTTTATTTGAGGCTATTTTAGGCGCAATATATTTAGACGCGGGTTTTGAAAAAGCTCAGTCTGTTGTGAATGGGATCTTTAAAGAGCTTATCAAGGACATTAAAAATATAGAGAGTATTTTTGTAGACTATAAAACTCAGTTACAAGAGCTCTCTCAAAAAATCTATGGAATTACACCAAAATATAAATTGCTGGTATCGACAGGGCCAGATCATGAAAAAATCTTTCAGATGGAGGTTTTTATTAATGATCAAGTCAAAGCTCAGGGATCTGGCGGAAGTAAAAAACAAGCCGCTCAAAGTGCCGCTCAAATGTTATTAGAGGAGTTAAAAAATGAAAGAGTATAGATCTGGTTTTGTGGGTCTTATGGGATTTCCGAATGCAGGAAAGAGTTTGCTGATGAACGCTCTTATTGGTGAAAAGGTTTCTATAGTTACCCAAAAGCCTCAGACCACAAGAAATCGAGTGTTAGGTATACATTCTGATGATGATCGGCAAATCGTATTTGTCGATGCGCCTGGGTATATTCGTGCGAGTAAAGGATTAAATAAGTTTTTAGAAGCAGAATTTAATTCTGTTGCCGAAGAAAGTGATGCCTTGCTTTGTTGTTTAAATATAGATGAGCAAAATCCTGAAAAAATTGAGCAAATGATAGAGATGATGCCTACATTAGGTAAACCATGGACTGTGGTCATCACAAAGAGAGATCTTGGAAAGCCTCATCGCGTGGGCATCATCCAGGCGAAATTGAAAGATTATAATAAAGAAGCCATCGTTGTAAGTGCTTTGGAAGACCCTGATCAAACGCAAAAAGATATTTTGGACGCTGTAACTTCTTTGCTCCCTCAAAGTCCTGGTCCCATGTATAGTAGCGAACTTTATACCACTCAGAGTGTGAGAGATATCACTCGGGAGTTGATTCGAGAAAATTGTTTTGAACACTTACAGTATGAAGTGCCTTATGGCTTAGCTATTCAGATCAAGAAGTACGAAGAAAAGAATGGCTTAGATAGAATCTTTGCTGATGTTATAGTCAGTAATAAACGGCATGTTCCTATTGTTCTCGGCAAAAATGGTCAACAGATTAAAGTGATCGGTCAGGGAGCAAGAGAATCGTTAGAAAAAATGTTGGGGAAAAAAATATATTTAGACCTACATGTGAGTGTTAAAGAGGATTGGATGAATAAAAAAGTATATATGGAGGATTTTGGCTATGTCCATGAAAAATGAAATGAATCTTCCAAAGGTAGCCATAGTTGGTCGCCCCAATGTTGGGAAATCGACTCTGATGAACGCCTTTTTAGGTGAGAAACTGGCGATCGTCTCGAACAAACCTCAGACGACCCGTCACCGGCTCCTCGGGATCTACAACG
>JAGRAA010000050.1 GCA_020435185.1 Bdellovibrionales bacterium
TAGCTTTCTTTAGATCTTCATCAATTCTTCGTTTCTCATTCTCAAGTAAATCATCGCGAATTTGTTTTTTAAGATCATCAATGCTTTCAAATTTAGCATTTAATTTTTTTGCGAATTCAGCATCAAGTTCAGGTAAATCTTTTTTAAACAATTTTTTTAGCGTAACAGTAAATTCTACTGGTTTGCCTGCAATTTCAGCGGCGTGATACTCATCAGGAAATTTTAAATCAATTTTTTTCGTGTCACTGATTTTCATACCAACAATGGCTTCTTCAAATCCATCGATAAATGACTTAGAGCCTAATTCAAGGCTGTGGTCCTTGGCAGATCCACCTTCTAAGGGTTGGCCGTCAACAACGCCATCAAAATCGATTTGTGCAATATCGCCTTCTCGAGCAGGTCGGTCTTCAAGAACAGGGCTCTGTTCAGCCATGTTTTTTCTAATATTTTCTACAGATTCATCCACTTTGCTTTCGTCAATCGCAGCAGCCTCTTTAGTTACTTCTAGACCTTCATAATTTTCGACGACAACACTAGGTCTGATTTCTAACTCAGCGCTAAAAGCCAAGCTTTGGTCTTCGTCGAAATCACCGGAAAGGTCAATTTTAGGATAGTTGATGGGTTCAAGAGTGTGTTCTTGTAAGGCCATTTGATAAAATTTGGCTATAAGATCATTTAATACATCGCCTTTAACGCGGTCCTTATAGAGACTGCGAATTTTAGCAATTGGAGCTTTGCCTTTTCTAAATCCTTTAATATTTACAGTTTTTCTTATATCTTCATAAGCCTGATGAAAGGCTTTATTAACTTCTTCACTAGGCACATCTATGGTTAATTTTCTAGACAATCCTTCTAATACTTCAACAGTGGCCATTAGCTCTCCTTTTAGACGCATAGGGCTAAATAAATTTAGATACAAAGACAGCATATAGCGAGGAATGGCAAGTAATGTCAACGGTAGAGAAAAATCAACAACTTTTTTTTGTAACAGGTAAGGGAGGAGTCGGTAAGTCGCTTGTGGCTGCCGCTCTTGCTGAGGGTTTTGTTCAACAGGGTCACAAGACATTGTTGATTGAGTTAGGGCACGAAAGCTTTTATCGCCACTTTTATGGCCTCTCAGGCGAAGAAGAGAGATTCGTGCTTCCGAACGGAGTAGAAGTGCAGCTTCTTGAGGGGGAAGCTGCGTTAAAGGAATATGTGCTTCACTATGTGAAAATTTCAAAAATAGTGGATTTATTTTTTGAAAACAAGGTTTCTAGATCATTAGTCAAAGTTGCTCCTGGATTAAAAGAGCTGGCTGTCATGGGAAAGATCACGAGTGGGATTCGAAAGATAGGTCCCCCTTTTGATTATGACAAAATTATTGTGGATGGATATGCTACGGGGCACTTTTTAGCTTTGTTGAGAGCCCCTCGTGGGATGTATGAGGCTATTCAGGTTGGTCCTATGGGTGTTCAGAGTAAGAATATTATCTCTGTGTTATCTGATCCATCAAAATGTCAGTACTATGTGGTCGGACTGCCTGAAGAGATGGCCATAAAAGAAGCTATTGAATTGCGAGCGGAAATCTACAATGAAACACAGCAGGCCTCAAAGTTGATCATTAATCAAGTTTTACCCAAAAATATCGTAGACCTTGCCGAACAAGCTTCTCCTTCTGAAAAAGATGAATTTGTGCAATTTTTGCAACATAAGCATCAAAGTCAGATAGAGAGTCTTAGACAGCTTGTTGATAGCGGAACTGTTTTTCGTACTTTGGATTTTTATTATGAAAATGAAAGTTTAAATTTAGTTAAAGCCATGGCTGGCCAACTAGGGGATTTATGAAGAATCTTTTTTTAAATCATAAAGTGTTAGTCTGCGCAGGGAGTGGTGGGGTTGGCAAAACCACGGTGTCGGCATCATTGGCCGTCGCAGCCGCGCACAGTGGATTAAATGTATTGGTGCTGACCATTGACCCTGCTCGTCGTCTGGCCACTTCTTTAGGGCTTGAATCGGGAGCGGATGAAGTAGAGGTTAAGGGCGTCGTTGCAAAAGGTAAGTTGTTTGCGTCTATTATTGATTCCAAAAAAGAATTTGACCGATTTTTGGATGAGAGTACATCACAAGTGGATTTACTTAAAAAAATAAAAAGCAATAGACTGTACGAACAATTGTCTACCACCCTAAGTGGTTCTCAAGAATTTACCTCGATCATCAAGCTCTATAAGGCTGTTGAATCTAATAAATATGATCTTGTCATATTAGACACTCCTCCGACTCAACACGCGATTGATTTTTTAACGGCGCCACAAAAGATTAGAGATCTATTCCAAGGAAAAATAACCAAATGGTTTATTGGAGATCAAGATCAGGGATGGCTAGCAAATCTACTTAATAAATCCACTCAAACGGTGCTCATGGTTTTGAAAAAGTTAACGGGATCGTCATTTATGGAAGAGCTCTCTGATTTTTTTGTTTCACTGAAAGAAATTGAAGCGAAAATTTCTGAACGTTCAGAAAAAGCTCATGAGTTGCTCTTAAAAGAATCTACAGCCTTTGTTTTGATAACAAGTTTTGATCAATCTAAGATTTTTGAGGCAAAAAACTTTTATTCTACATTGTCGTCTGGAGGATATAATGTTCGACAAATTGTAGTTAATCGAGCTTATCCTATGTGGGTAAAAAATGAAGGCAAAGAAAGAGCTGAGGCTATAGAATGGAGAGAAAACCACTTTAAAGATATATATTTAAAGGTTAAAAACTTCTATATTCAAAAGGCTCAAGTGTATGATAACCTTGAACAGGATTATCAAGAACGAGTCGGCGTGGCGAAAATTCCAGAGTTTGACCATGATATTTATGGTGTCGAAGGTCTTAAAAGAGTGGCAAAGGAGTTCGAAATTGATCACTAAATTAATAATCCTATTTTTGATGTTGTTGTCTTTATTGGTGAATACAGGATGTGCTTCTTGGTTTGGAGGTATGCCCAAAAACTATGATGTTGCTCCTAAAGAAGACCCAAATGCTAAGGTAGAGTTTGATAGAGCTTTGTCCACGTTAGACAGAAGAGAATTTAAAGAGTCTATAAAATTGTTTAATGCCTTTTTAAAAAAATACCCTGCGACCAAATATGAATTATTAGCCATCTATAACTTAGGGGTAGCTTACGAAGGAATCGGCTTTTGCAAAGCTGCTATAAATCGTTATCGTAGGCTAATTAATCAATCAAAAGGAAAATTTAAAAGATTAGAAGCGCAGGGCTTGTTGAGAATGAGTTATTCTTATGAGTGTTTGGGTAAAGACACTCAGGTCGTTGCGACTTTATTAGATCTTCAAAAAAGATCTGGCGTTCTTCCTCCAGAGGTCGCTAAAGCCGAGGCTCCAGCTCGCTTAGCGGCGGTATACGCTCGATTGGGTAATACTAATATGGCTCAGTTAGAGTTAGAAAAAGCTCGAAATGGCATTAAAGAGATTAACCGTAGCTATAGAAATCCTCGAGTTAAAAAAGAGATTCTTTCTAAAACATTTTATTATATGGGAAATATGTCTAAATATAGACTCAACAGTGACAGTAGTCTTGCTTTTATTCAGAGTTTAGATACTCTTCAAGGATATTTGTTGAAAGCAGTGGAGTTTAACAATAAAGAGTGGTCGCCATTGGCTCAAGAAGAATTAATGAACTCTTATGAGCGTTTGTGGGTATATACAACCAAAGAAAACCCAAAGGTAGAAACAACAGAGAGGATTTTGTCATCACTACTGAAGTTAAAAGAAATGAGATTTCCTGATAGAGAAGAGTCACCATTAATAAAAGAACTGTTTGCGCGAGTGTCAGATTATGAAAATAAATTTAAATTGAAATTAGCCAATAAAGAACCGGGTGTTTTAAAGACGGAATCAACCTTGGAGCGAGAAAAACTAAAACTGAATGGTCGTTTGGTCTCTCCGGAAAGCAAAGAAAAATAATAGAGGGTGAGTATGAAGGATTTTATTGCAGGCTTATTTTCTATATTTGAATCGCTTAAGTTTATTAAAAAGAATAAAGATCTTTGGTTTTGGATTTTGTGCCCTTTTTTGATTTATATGTCGTTGTTATTTTATAGTTTTTCTTGGGGAGTCGGACTTATTGAGTCTTATACGATTAAGGCTTTAAATACTTTAAAGTCCATAGGACTTGAGTTTTTGGTTGATTATCTACATATTCCATTAGTTATAATTTTAAGTTTAGCTTTTGGTGTGTTGTTAATATATTTAATATTTGTATTTGGTAGTATTTTTGCGTCTCCGTTTAATGCCGTATTGGCTGAAAAAACTTTATTGAAAACAGGCCTTATTGAAGATCGACCTTTTAATTTTATGAGATGGACACGTGTAACTATTAAAATGATGTTAGCTTCAGTTTTAAAATCCATATTATTTTTATTTTTTGGAGTATTTATTTTTATTGCTTCGTTTATTCCTGGTCTAAATATTTTGAGTATATACTTCACTTTAATGATTATGGCCTTTGACAGCATGGATTATTCTTATGAGTTAATGGAGCTGAATCTCAGTCGAAGAATAATGATGTTTCGCTCAAGTTGGTGGACAGCATCTGGATTAGCAACGAGTTTTGGATTGACCTTGGTTTTGCCTGGGGTCATATTACTTTTTCTGCCTGTGTCTGTTGTTAGTGCCGGGCTGCTGATGCAGTCGCAGGTAAAATCGAACCCTAGGTTGTTCTCAAAAAAAGGTTAAGAATGATACAAGATGTGATTCATAAAAGTATTGTTAGTAATATTGACGCTGTAAATGATTGGTTTAAACAAAAAGGAAATCAATTAAAATTTCCGATTTATTCGAGCTATGATATTCGTGATTCTGGCTACAAAGTCGCTCCAGTAGATGCCAATATTTATCCTGCTGGTTTTAATAATATTTGCCAGATTGACTATGAGGGAGCGGTGCAAATTTTTAAACGCTATATGGATAAAAAATATCCAGGTGTAAATCACATTGCATTGTTGGCCGAAGAGCATACAAAAAACCCTTACTATTGGGATAACATTAGTAAAATTTTAGGAATTATAAAAGGCGCTGACAAAAAGGCTTGTGTGGGATGGGCCAAGGATATGACGGAGGATTTTGTTGCCGAAAATAGCATTGGCGAAGAAATTGTTGTTCATCCTATAAAACGTCAAGGTAATAAAATTACAATGCACGGGCATCAGGTCGATTTTATTGTCAGCAATAATGATTTTAGTGTTTCTTATGATGGCTATTTTAAAGGGGCAGAAGTTATTGTTGATCCCTTTTATGAATTGGGATGGTTTAGAAGGCGAAAGCATGATTTTTTTAGGCACTATAATACGTTGGTAGAAGAGTTTTGCAAAGTTATTGATTTAGACCCTTGGTTAATGTCTGTTGAGACGAGCCTATTTGAAAATTTTGATTTGAATGATCAAGAAACTCTCCATCGGTTAGCTCACGAAGTAGACGTATTACTAAAAAAGCAAAAAGAAAAATTTATTCAATATGATCGAAGTGAAGATCCATTTGTTATTATTAAAAATAATTCTGGTACCTATGGTCTTGCTGTGTTGACCGTTAATTCTGCCGAGGAGGTTCTTGCTTTTAATAATAAAGCTCGAAAAAAAATGAAAGCTACCAAGGGTGGTGGTGGAGTGAACCAAGTGGTTATTCAAGAAGGAATTCCTACTCGATTAATTTCTGAAGAAGAAACCGCCGAGCCGGCTCTTTATATGATCGGAGACGAGTTGGCGGGAGGATTTTTACGTGCGCATAAGCAAAAGGGCCCAAATGAAAGTCTTAATTCTCCGGGGGCAATATACAAAAGACTGTGTGTGTCTGATTTAAAAATCAATGTAGAGGGATATCCTCTTGAAAACGTTTATGGATGGCTCGCTAAACTTGGAGTTTTGGCGATTGGTAAAGAGATTGATCAGTTTTCTTTGTAAGCTGTAGAAACCTCTAAAATATGAGTTTCAATTAATCTAAAGTTTTCTTTTAAAGTATCATAGTCTTTAAATTCTAAATTTTCTAATTGATTAGATTCAAATTCTTCACTGATGATGGGTAAAGTTGCAGACATAAAATAGCTTTTCGAGACAACGGGAAGTCTAAAGCTGGCAAAGCTGGGTGTTAATTTTGTTATTTTTATCGGCAACTTAATAATTTTTACTTTGAAATTTAATGAATCTCCTAAAAAGTAATAATACCTAGAGTCTTTTTGTAACAGTTTTAAATTCTTCTGATATTTTTCTAAAAGATCGTCGTAAAAAGCATTTAAGCCGAGTTGGCTGAGTTCGAGATCCGTGAGAGGCTGGTCTTGTAGAGTTTGTAACTTTGATTTGATAAAGACTCTAGAATACATAATCTGTTTATCGAAAGCCTCTTGGTAGATTACTTTTGGATTTGGTAGAGGAGGAAAGGTCTTGGCTATATTTAGATCTAATCCAGCATTGTCTACTTTAATCAAGGCAACTAAAAAGTTTTTGTCGCTTTCAACGTGTTTTTTAAAAAGGTAATATTTGTTTAAAAGTTGGAGTTGAAAAAGGCCAAAGGTTCGATTTGCCGAAATCAAAGGAGACAGGTTTTTCGGATAATTGAAGTACTTTTCATAGTAAAATTTCCCTTTGTTTTTCATAGGAATAGGGTATCCCCAAAGGGCTAATGTGTTGGCCGGTACAGACCAAACGGATTTGTCATTAGATAGAGCAAGAGGGGGAGTGGTTTGTTTAGTATGTGGAATTGGAGCTTGAGGAAAATAGCCAAATTGCATCTTCATGTCCAAGTCTATAGTCCAGCTATAACTTTTTGAAGGCTTCTTTTGTGGAGCTATTTTCTTTTTTTGGGAGCTAGAGCAGGAAAGCTGAAAAAATAAACTAGTTATTATTAGTAAATAAAAGAAGTATCTTGGTTTATAAGTAGTCATAGTCCCTCCCCTTTGGTCTGGACATTAATTATTTTATCAGCTTTGTCCGACAAGTCACTTATGAAAAATAATATAATATTGGGATTTTTAGTTTTCGTGATTGGTGGCATTGGGGGTGGACTCCTTACGTCGAAGTCTTGGAATGGAGTTGTTTATTTTTACTCCTCTAATCAAGATAGGGTTCCTTCATCGATTGATAAAAAAAATGATTTTTCTAATCTACATGGAGCTGCTTTAATAAAAGCTAGCAAAGAACAGCTGGTTTCTCAGGTGAGTATTTTATCGACTGATTCATCAGTTGGAATTGAGTTAGGTCACTTTGTGAGAAGAGGCTTAAACGGAAAAAAAGAATTCGCGTGCACGAGCTTAAAGACGATTCAATTGCAATTTGAGGCTGTGGGAATTTCTGTGAATGGAAAGATTCCAGAATTTCAGTTAGAGGGACCTTGCAAACCAAGTAAAGACTTGAATCGAATATCCGCACTATGGATACCAAAGGATAAACTAAAGAGCGAGAAACCTGGTGATTTAGAGTTGAGCTATCGCCAAGGTAATCCCATAACAATAAAGACTCATGGGGTAAGTGGAGAATGGCCAACTCAGTGGAGACTGACAGGCATTAAGTTATACGATAACCAGCACATCAAAAACATCGTAGTCATATCTAACGAAGAGCTCGTCGAGTTAAGAAAAAATAATCCAATCTTAATAGAACTATAGGCGCGGACACACTTTGGTGTCCGCAATGTGTTAAATTTGAAAGAGAAATTGCTGTTCATTTAAAAAATGACGCGCTACGGACACCAAAGTGTGTCCGTACCTGCAGTAGTACCTGCAGTAAAGATCAAAACAATTTAGCGATTTCAATAAATGTTCTTACCATAGCTCCAGTTGCTCCTTTTTTTGGAGAATAGCTTAAACGATTTGCGGTATTCCAAGCTGTCCCTGCAATATCGAAGTGGCAGTAAGGGATACTATCGTCTACAAATTCATTTAAAAAAGCAGCAGCAGTAGAGCTTCCAGCTCCTCTAAAGCATGATAAGTTGGATAAATCGGCATGGGTTCCAGCCATATCTTTGGTGTGCTCGGGATGCAAAGGCATTCTCCAGACAAGCTCTCCACTGGCTTCGGCTGCTTTTTCTACTTTTGAGGCGAGTTTATCGTCTTTAGCAAAAATACCTGTGTGAATATTACTTAAAGCAATAACCATTGCGCCAGTTAAGGTAGCGGCTGAAAAAATAGCTTGAGGTTTTTGTTCCGTTGCATAGGAGAGGGCGTCCATTAATATCAATCGTCCTTCGGCATCGGTATTTAGTACCTCCACTGTTTTTCCGTTTCTAGCAGTTAAAATATCACCAGGTTTATTGGCTGCAGGGCCAGGCATGTTTTCACTAGAAGGAATTAAGCCAAGTACGTTAACCTTTAGACCAAGCTTAGCAATGGCCAAAACCGCAGCGATAACATTTGCTCCACCACACATATCGTATTTCATTTCGTCCATGGATTGTGAAGGTTTAATACTAATACCACCGCTATCAAAAGTAAGTCCTTTACCGACAAAGCAGAGAGGTTTTTTAGAAGCTGGAGCTCCTTTGTATTCCATAATTATGAATCTTGGGTCGGCTGAGCTTCCAAGGGCCACACCATAAAGACCACCCATTTTTTCTTTTTTAATTCTAGCCTTATCCCAGACAGAAACTTTTACTTTTGTTCCTTTGGCTTCGGCTTGAGTAAATTTAGCAAGGGTTTCTGGGTAAAGAATATTCCCTGGCATATCGCCTAGTTTTCGAGCAAAATTCACACTATCAGAAATGATTTGTCCTGATTGAATGCCTTTTTTAACCGAGGAGCTAGGAGCTTTTTGAGTCACGATTGTACATTCGATTTCTTTTTCGTTCTTTTTCTTTTCTTTAGATAAGTTATCATCGTATTTGTATGCGGCTAAGGAGAGTCCTTCAGTCATTGCTTGAGCCGTATCACTTTCTGATTTTAGAAAACCTGATAGAGAGTCAAAAAGGATAGATGCTGAACAGAGTTTTTCGGCGGCTAATTTTTTATAAGCGTTTGCTGAAGTGCTTCTCACAGATTCAAGAGAAATACCCTTTGCATCACCTAGGCCTATGAGAAGTATGTTTTTGTACTCAGTATCTGAGTTATCTCTAAAGAGAATGGCCTCGCCATTTGCGGCGCAAAATGATTTTTCTTTGAATTGTTTTTCAATGAGATTTTTTAAATTCACAGGTCCCGTGTATTTCAGAGACGTTTTATCTTTAGATTTTGTTGTCGCGGCAAAAGCAATTAGGGTTTTTGCTTTCTTGCTGTCTTTGTCGTATGAGTTCATATGGATTTTCATAAAAAACCTTTCATTTCAGGAGTATTTCGCTTTGCGCAATAATAAATTTTAATTCACTAGTCTTTTAGCACAGGACACGACTTGATCAACAAAAATATAGGAATAAAGTCTAGGTTCTATTTGAGCCAGAGTTCATTTTAGTATCAAGGGAATTAAAAAAATATCCGATCTAACTTGTGATTTTAGTAAAAGAACTCATATTAGAGAGACAGCATTGATAAGGAGGCAGATTTTGGCATTAGTACCCGTTGTAATCGAGCAGACCCCACGAGGGGAAAGAAGTTATGATATCTACTCCAGGCTATTAAAAGACAGGATTGTTATGTTAGGGACGGCCGTAACCGATGATGTGGCCAATGTTATCGTTTCTCAAATGTTATTTTTAGAAATGGAAAATCCTGATAAAGATATAAACCTATACATTAATTCCCCAGGAGGAAGTGTATCTGCAGGATTGGCAATTTACGATATTATGCAATTTGTAAAATGTGATGTTGCAACCACCTGTATAGGGATGGCCGCGAGTATGGGGTCGCTTCTTTTAACAGCGGGGACCAAAGGTAAGCGCTATGTTCTTCCTCACTCTAAGATTATGATTCATCAACCGTTGATTCATGGTGGTGGCATCACTGGTCAAGTGAGTGATATCGAAATTCATGCAAAAGAAATGATTCAAACAAAAAGAACCTTAACAGATATTTATGTTCGTCATACTAACAAAGAGTTTGAGGAGTTAACACGAGCGATGGATCGTGATAATTATATGACGGCGATAGAAGCTAAAGAATATGGTTTGGTTGATCAAGTAGTAGAATCAAGAAAAGCAAAAAAGGACTAAATAAATGAGTAAGTCTAAAGACAATAATTTTGGTGGAAATTTAAGCTGTAGTTTTTGTGGTAAAAGCCAGAAAGAAGTGAAAAAGCTGATTGCTGGCCCAGGGGTATATATTTGTGACGAGTGTATTGATCTCTGCAATGATATTATTGCTGAAGAAAGAGAACGAGACACACAAAGTAAAACCTCGTTCTCTATCCCTAAGCCAAAAGACATTAAAGAGCATTTAGATGACTATGTTATTGGTCAAAATAGAGCAAAAAAAGCATTGTCTGTTGCGGTACACAATCATTACAAAAGAGTTAATCATTCGGGCACTGGGAAGAAGTCTGAGATTGAAATTGCCAAAAGTAATATTTTGTTGATCGGACCTACTGGATCAGGAAAAACATATTTGGCTCAAACCATTGCGAAGATATTGAATGTGCCTTTTGCTATGGCTGATGCGACTGCTCTTACGGAGGCTGGATATGTTGGGGAGGATGTGGAGAATGTTATCTTGGCCCTTCTACAGGCAGCCAACTATGACGTTGAAAAGTGTCAAAGAGGAGTTATCTATATTGATGAGATAGACAAGGTTACGAGAAAATCAGAAAACCCCTCTATCACTCGGGATGTTTCGGGCGAAGGTGTTCAGCAAGCATTATTAAAAATCCTTGAAGGCACTGTGGCTAATTTGCCTCCAAAGGGAGGGAGAAAGCATCCTCAACAAGAGTTTATTCAGGTCGATACTTCAAATATTTTGTTTATAGTCGGTGGAGCTTTTGTAGGATTAGATAAAGTTATAGAAAGTAGAACAAGTAATAAGTCTCTTGGCTTTGGTGCAAATATTCAAACAGCTGATGAAAAACAAAAGGTTGGTGAAAATATATTGCAAAAGGTCGAGCCTGCAGATTTAGCGCGCTATGGATTAATACCTGAGTTTATTGGTCGCTTACCTGTGATTTCAGTTTTAGATGAATTAGATGAATCTTCGCTTATAGATATATTGGTAAAACCAAAAAATGCATTGACCAAACAGTACGAACGTCTGTTTGAGTATGAGGGTGTAAAACTTACATTTGATACTGATGCATTAGTGGCCATCGCAAAAGAAGCTATTCGTAGAAAAACTGGTGCACGAGGTTTACGCGGTGTAATTGAACATGCAATGCTAGACATCATGTACGAAATCCCTTCCAAAGAGAATGTAAAAGAAGTTATAATTACTAAAGAGGTGGTAACTGGTAGTGCTGAACCTCAGATGGTAATGTACGAAGAAGGCGAAAAAGAAAGAGTCTCAAAGCCCACAGGACCAGCAGAAGAAAGCGCGTAAATTTCCCAGTTTCCTCTCAAAAAAGGAGTTTTTATGAGTGGAACTGATATTGTTAATAATGAAAATTTGCCGCTTTTACCCCTTAGGGATTTAATTATTTTTCCTCACATGATGATGCCTTTATTTGTGGGGCGTGAAAAAAGTATTAATGCTTTAGAAGAGGCTATGTCTAAACAGGTAGACATAGTTTTAGCTGCGCAAAGAGATGCTAAAATCAATAATCCGGGTCCAAAAGAAATTTACGAAGTAGGCACCATAGGTACTATTATTCAGTTGCTTCGTTTGCCTGATGGTACGGTCAAAGTATTGGTTGAAGGAAAGCGTCGAGTTAAAATTAAAGACTATATCCAACAAGATGGATTTTTTGTTGTTAAATATGAAGAGCTTCCTGAAATCATTGCTGATGAAACTGAGGCTAACGCTCTCATTCGGTCAGTGAAATCTACTTTTGAAACTTATGTAAAATTAAACAAAAGAATTCCCCCAGAAATTTTAATGAGAGTGTCTACTATCGAGAATGCGGGAGAGCTTGCAGATATTATTGTCGCTCAATTGAATTTAAAGTTAGAAGACAAGCAGGGTATTCTTGAAATCAACGATCCTTCAAAGCGTTTGGAGGAATTACTTAACGTAATGACTGGCGAAATTGAGATTCTAGAAGTCGAGAAAAAAATAAGAGGAAGAGTAAAAAAGCAAATGGAGAAGTCTCAAAAAGAGTACTATCTCAATGAGCAAATGCAGGCCATTCAAAAAGAACTTGGTGAAAAAGATGATTATTCATCTGAATTAAATGAGTTGGAAGAAAAAGCAAAAACAAAAAAAATCTCCAAAGAGGCCAGAGAAAAGGTTCTTAAAGAAATTAAAAAATTGAGAATGATGTCTCCAATGAGTGCAGAAGCAGCCGTGGTTAGAAATTATATCGACTGGGTTTTATCTTTGCCTTGGCTCGAATATAAAGAGTCACGTCCAGATATGGAAGTCGCTGAAGCTGTTTTGGATGAAGATCACTGGGGATTAGAGAAAGTAAAAGAGAGAATTTTGGAGCATCTAGCGGTACAATCGCTCACTGATAAATTAAGAGGTCCAATTCTTTGTTTAGCTGGACCTCCAGGGGTGGGTAAAACATCGTTGGCTCGTTCTATCGCAAAATCGTTGAATAGAGAATTCGCCAGAATTTCTTTAGGCGGAGTTCGAGATGAGGCCGAGATCAGAGGGCACAGAAGAACTTATGTGGGTGCGATGCCAGGTAAAATTATTCAGGCTTTAAGAAAAGTTGAGCAAGGAAATCCATTACTGTTACTGGATGAAATTGATAAAATGAGTAATGATTTTCGAGGGGATCCATCAGCCGCATTGTTGGAGGTTTTAGATCCTGAGCAAAATAAAAACTTTCAAGATCATTATTTAGAGTTGGATTATGATCTGTCTAATATCATGTTTATAACAACTGCAAACTCCTTATACCCAATACCACGTCCGTTGTTGGATAGAATGGAAGTTATTCAATTAGATGGATACATTGAAAGTGAAAAATTTCAAATTGCGAAAAAATATTTAATTCCAAAACAGTTAGAGCTTCACGGGTTAAAGGATAAAAAGGTAACAATAACGGATGATGCAGTATTTGAGGTTATTCGCTCTTATACTAAAGAAGCGGGAGTGAGAAATCTCGAAAGAAAAATAGCCACGCTTTTTAGAAAGACAGCACGAGAAGTAGTAAAAGACACTATGACCTCAAAAGGATCTAGTAAAAAATCTAAAACTTATAAAATCAATGCAAAAAAAGTTGTTGAATTACTTGGCGCTGACAAATTCAGGTTTGGAAAGATCGAAGGTAAAAATGAGATTGGTCTTACGAACGGATTAGCGTGGACCGAGGTGGGTGGTGACTTGTTGGTTATCGAGGTTTCTGTTGTGCCAGGTAAAGGTAAATTCATCGTCACAGGACAATTGGGTGATGTCATGAAAGAGTCTTGTACTGCAGCGATGAGCTATGTTCGATCTCGAGGACCTTTGTTTGAGATTGATAAAGAAGTCTTTCAAAATATAGACATCCACATTCATGCTCCAGAAGGTGCAATACCTAAAGATGGTCCATCTGCTGGATGTGCGATTACAACTTCTATCGTATCAGCGATCACAAAAATCCCTGTTAAAAAAACGGTGGCTATGACAGGAGAGATTACTCTTCGAGGAAATGTTTTAGCTATTGGTGGTTTAAAAGAAAAGATTCTTGCAGCTCACAGGGGTGGAATTAAAACCATTATTTGTCCGAAAGAGAACGAAAAAGATTTAAAAGACGTTCCGAAAGAAGTGTTAAAAGACCTAAAAGTGATTTTGGTGAATCATGTAGATCAGGTGCTTGTGAATGCTTTGGATGTAAAGTCTGCGAAAGATCTTTTTAAAGTCAGGATGGAAAGAGCTTCTGGTGTAAAGGCCAACTATACGGGTCATAGCTTGCAACATTAGTTGTTTCTAAATAATTAATTATTGGTTAGGGGCTTAATTTTCTTAAGTCCCTTTTTTTATTTATTGGATCAATTCAAATTATCTATGAGAATTATAAAAACTATAAAATATTAAAAACTCTTACTTTTTTCAGTTTACTTAATAAAATATATTTGGTAGTAACCTATGTAACCATTTTAAATTTCATTCTCGTAATTCTTCTAAGTTATTTAAATGGAAGGCTTACTCAATTGTTAACATTACGTTAATTTTTTGTTTTTGACAGCTTTCGTAGAAAGTTATCAAAAATTAGAATTGACCAAATAAACAGATTTTGTAAGAAATACCTGTATTCAAGGACAGAATTTTTAAGAAATATAGAGGTATCAATTGTTAGAGGGACAAAGAACAGAACTACGCCCTGTAAACTTAGATCAAGAGTATGAGATCGCCAAATTATTGTGTGATCGAGGCGACTTGTTAGAAGCTGCAAAAAAGCTAGAAACTCTTACTCCAATTTTATTGCGTGAAAAAAATTATGAACTGTATTTAAAATCACAAAATCAGTTGTTGCGTATCTATGCTGAAACGGAAAACGAAGTTAAGATTAATCAAACGAAAGAAAAACTCCAGGATCTAGTTATTCAAGAGGGGTTTAATTTAAATTCAAAAACTTATTATACTCTCGGAATATGTGCAGCTTATAAAAAACAAGGCACAACAGCTCTTGAATATTTTGAGAAAGCATTAAACCTAGGATTGAAGAATGATTGTCGAGAAGACATTTGTTTTGCCATATCGGGTTTGGCCGGAGCGTATTGGGTTTTGGGTCGTTATGAGGAAGCTCTTAAAGAAATATATAATCTTCAAGTGTTCTTTCAAGTCATGCCTATTCCTGAAATAGAGCTTTATGTGCTTTTGTTAAATGGAATGATTTTGCGAAAGCTTGGTAAATATGAACCTGCTCTTGAAGTTTATTGGCAGGCCTATGACAAGATTAAAAAAAGCAAGAACTTGTTTATGTATTTAAGTTTAATGAACTCCATGGGGTCGACTTATGCAGATATGGGCGATAAGGATTTGGCGAAGGTTTATCTAAATCTTGCTAAGAAATCGATTGATCCAAATAATTTGGTGCGGTTGGCGAAACAGATTGATACAAGGTTGGAAGAGTTGGGAGACGTGGAGAGCTCTAACTATGATTTGGTTTTAGATACATCTACAAATGCTGTGATTGAACGAAAAAAAGGCAAGGTTGATTTTAAGAGCCAGTTCATACTATTAGATTTGTTGAAGCTTTTTATGCTCAAGCCTGGAGAGGTTCATTCGAAAGAGGCATTGGTTGAAAAGGTGTGGAAGCAGGAATATAATCCTGCTGTACATGATAATAAAGTTTATGTAACCATTAAACGCTTGCGTAAGTTAATCGAGCCAGATTACGATAAGCCCAGATATATATTCAGATCTAAAAATGGTTATTATTTGAATAGAAACTCCAGAGTAAAGCTCAGCCATTAAAGAGAGAACCGGGGGGGAGCATGAAACAAAAGATTACAATATGTATTGCTGCGATGATAACATTCTTCTCGCTCCATTCTAGCGCGATGAGTCGTGGGCCTCAATTTAGAGAAGATCCTCCATTTCCGTGGCAGCTCTGCGAAATCGATGTGAATAAAATTTTTGGAAGTTGGATGGCTTTAGAGTTTGATGGACGATTGATCTTTTCTTTGGTTATCGAGCAGAAGTCTACTGTGGATCGAGAGCAGAAGGTTATTAGTATTTCTCAGTATAATTCAGAGAGAGAGAGAATTGGACGCGGAATAGGGATTGTAATGCATGATAAAAAGTCTCTACTGGGTGCCATGCGGGCTGTAAACGGCGAAGAAAAAGATTATTGGGTTTATGTAAAGACATTCTGTGAAGAACAGTCGGGACAACAGAATACTTATCTGGAGCTTATTAACGCTAATTCAGAAAGTGATAAGAATATGTACCTGCTGAAACGTCAAGAGCGTTCGGACTATGATTCTTACGTATCGACCTGGTGAAATTAGTATAATTGTCAAAAATTCATAGAGAAAGAGCTGGACAAGGGAGAAGTTTTTGAATAACTTCTCCCTTCATTTAATAGGGACTTAGCTCAGTTGGTAGAGCGCCAC
>JAGRAA010000051.1 GCA_020435185.1 Bdellovibrionales bacterium
TTTTGGCTCTCTTTTTAGTGAGTTGTACCAATTCAGAACCAGAGTATAAATCTCAAGCCATCCGACAAGACCAACAGGTCGGCCGTTTAGCAGAAGAAATAGCGCAAAAGAAAACGGATCAGAAATCTCAGGCCAATAAAAATTATATTGAACGTTTAGAAGAAAAACTCCATGAAAAGCTCCATCAGAAGAATTTAATTAGTCAAAATGTACGTCATATTTCTGATGCTTTAAAAGGACACACTAAAACTTATAAGTTTTCAGGACACTATAAAGTGATGGTTATTCCTGTACAGTTCTCGGATACCACAATGAATGATGTTCAGTATTTTCAAAGCGGTAAAGCAAAAGAGACTTTGTTTGGAGCCAACGAGCGCTCTTTAACGGAGTACTACAAGCATGCCTCTGCTGGAAAATTCATTGTGCAAGGAGAGGTCACTCCAATCGTTGCAGTGGATCATCCTTTAGCTTTTTATGGAGAGGCAGTCTCTAATCAAAGCGATAGAAATGCTCGAGGTTTGGTTGTTGATGCTTTAAAAAAGTTAAAAACCATGAAGACAGATGAAAGTTGGTGGGAGCAATTTGATAATTGGGATCTCAATGACTATGACGGTGATGGAAATTATCATGAACCAGACGGTTTTATGGATGCTGTCGTTTTAATTTATGCTGGAAAATCTCAGGCTTCTTGCCAAAGATCTTTTGACCCAAAAGGGGAGCGTCCAGCCTCTGCTGATGTGCCAGAGGGTCCAAGGCGTCAGTCTGCAGTAGAGTGCTTCAATAGGCTTTGGCCTCATCGATGGTCAATTAGTCTAGACTCTTCAGATCCTGAATATCTAAAAGAAGGTCCACTTGTTGAAGGATTAAGAAGACCGTCCATGAATGGGCTAAGAATTTCTGATAAACTTTTTGCTTTAGATTACAATATGCAATCTGAATATTCTGATGTGTCTACTTTTATTCATGAATTTGGTCATTCTATTAGTCTTCCAGATATCTATGCTAATAAAGGAGAAAACTCCACTGGAAGTTGGGAGATAATGAGTTCCAATGCTCCTCGACAGGCTCAAGAGATGAGTACTTTTAGTAAAATTTCTTTGGGTTGGTTGATGCCTAAAATAATCCAACAAGGAGAAAAAGCTTCTCTTTATTTAGGACATTATAATTTTGTTTCTAATGAAAGAAGAAATAATCCGAGTAGTTATGAGGGTCCTGATTACCATCAAGAAATGGTCGAAGGGGAAATTCACAATTATGATATTTTATCGACTATTCCTGAATACAGTGAAGCGGTTTATAGGTCGGCTGTGGTTTTGACAAAACCAGGAGAAGAGAAAATTAAAGTGATCGATTCTAATGAGGCTTCCGGTCAAGTTTCAGCTTACTCAGGGAGATTTGATGGAGCTGCAAAAAGTTTAACCTTTTCTTTTGATCGAAAGGAAGGAGTAAATCAATTAAGTTTTGATACAATTTACCATATTGAAACTGAGACTAATTTTGATAGTAAAGATCCTGATATTAAAGTAACTACAGATTTTGATATCGCCCATGTGTTTATTAACGGTGAGAAAGTAGAGGATCTGAGAACCATTTCAGGAGACACTAATTTTGATACTCTCAATGAAAGCAGTGAATACTGCAATGCTCAAAGAGTATTAGAGTTACGAACCAAATCCATTGCCGAAGAACTTTCTGAAGTAGAAAAAGTAGAGTTTGTAGCATTGTTAACCTCTTGCCAAGAACCCTCTTGGCAGAAAAAGGTTTACGATCTTTCTCAAGTGACTACGGATAAAATCACTGTTGAAATTCAATATGTGACCGATGCTGGTTATACCGAGTTTGGGGTCGTTGTCGACAATGTCACATACGGAGATCAAGTGCTCGACTTTGAATCCCATCAAAATTTGGGCCAGTTTAAAGCCTTAATAAATGGGGAAGAGACGGTCACTCACCAGCAGTTTTATTTAATGGAGTATAGAGATCCACAAACAATTTATTTGAACTCTCAAAAAGAAAAATTGTCATATAACATGGACAATAATATTGAGGCTGGAACTCAGGCGTTCTTTTTAAATGGGTTAGGAACCTTAAGAGACAATTTTAGAGTAGCCACTTTTAAATATCAGCCAGGTTTGTTAGTTTGGTACTTTAATGGAAAATACGATAGGACTTCGAATAATCCCATTGCACAAAATGGACAAGGATATTTGTTGGTATTAAATTCTAAAGTGAAAGAATTGCCTTTGCCGGGGACTTTAGGAGATAAAAGGTTTTTTGATGAAAAGGGATTTTATGATCAGTCCAAAGAAAGTTATAAACAGGCCTTAGAAGATCAACGTAAAAAGTTTATATGTTTTTCTCACACCGCCTACTCTACTTATTTGACTGGCGAGGCTCCTGATTGTTCAGCCTATCGTACGGAGAATATTGATATTATGCAGAGCTTTACAATCAATTGGGAGGGGCAAGAACAAGAATTGATTTATCGACGTGAAGGATTTAATGAAATTCTCCCTAAGGATCGCTACTTAGATTTTGGAGTAGGAGTTCCTTTTAGGCACGCTGCTCAAATAAGAACGGGATTGGCCACATTTAGACCGTCCACTTGGAGTAAAGAGAAGCCCTTTAGAGTTTATAAAGAGGTAAATAGCCAAATGGTCTTGGACGATCAGCTGACTCATGAATCTGTAGAGTTTGAAAATATAGACAGCTTCAGTGACAGTATGAATGGTCCAGAAGTCAATCCTGAATATGGGCAGGATTCAGTAGTGGTGGAAAAAACCGGATTTAAATTCAAAGTTGTTGAGCCTAACTCTAGAATTACGAATCTTTATTCATCCGATTCAGCTACTGACAATGATTCAGTTTACAGAAGACCGACAATTAAAGTCTACTTTGATTGGGAATAAAAGTTTATACTTGTCTCGCTTGCACCCTATCGTAAGATCAAAAGATAGGGTGTAGGAGTTGGTCAAATGCTTCGTTTTGTATTCTTTTTATTATGTTTCAATCTTTACAATCCTCTTTCTCTGGCAGAATCTTCTCAGCAAGGTTTGTTATCGACAAATTCAGTGGTGTCTAATTCGTTAACGAGCTCATTGGATGGTGAAGTCCGGTGGAGGAGTGAGCAGATTGATCAAGAAAACCAACCCCTTTATAATCAAAATCGACTTCGAGTAAAATTGAATTATTTTAGAGAAGTGAATGCTCGAACCACCGTGAAGATAGGATTGGCTTCAGGGACGGGCAGTGCGACCTCTAATTTTTTTAATCTTGATAATGCTGGAGCAGATAAAAATATCTACTTTGATGTTATTCAGGCCACTGTAAAATACTCATTTGGTTACTTTTACTTAGGTAAAATCACTCAACCTTTTTATCGTCCGTCAGGAAGCGATTTAGTGTGGGATTCTGACTATACTCCAGAAGGCCTCGCTGTGAGCTATTATCGAAGTGGATTATTTGCTCATTTAGGAGAATTTATTCTTTCTAATTCATCTACTAGTCTTGACGATGTTAAGACTCAGAGACTTCAGATGGGATATAATTTGAATTGGGGACAAGATCATAAATTGACTTTTGGTCTGGGAGGATTTGCACACAGCCCATTGAAACAAATTTTAGGTTCAAAGTCCTTGGGTAACTCTACTCAGGTGGTAGGCTCTAATACTGAGTATCTATACAAATTTGAAATCGTTCATGCTTTTATAGTCTATCACTGTGTGTTTGGCTCAGTCCCTCTGGAAATTTTTTATGATAGGGTTCAAAATAATGCTGCCCCAAAAGATAATTTAGGTTGGTCTACTGGTCTTGTTGTGAGCTCTTTAAAGCATAGTTGGAAAGTGAACTATCAGTACAAGTATCTTGAAAAAGATGCAATAAATATCAAATAGATTTAGTGTTTAATCTATAAAACTCTTTTTAATACAAATACTATAAAACGAATAATTTAAACCGTTTTAGATTTCTACAAATAACCTATTTTTGTTCTTATATTGAGACGAAATGTAGATTTTTTTAGATGATTTTTAAATTATATGGGATCCTGATGGCAGTTATTGATCCTTGCTGTATGTATGCCTTTAAAAATCAATACAATTGAATAATCAAATAAGGAGATTATATGTTGTTACGTTGGTTGAAGGTTTCCATGCATTTTTTATTTAGCCTCTTTGTGGCTTTACAAATCACGGCTTGTAAAGTCGATCAAAATGGAGAGCTGGTTCCTCTTGATAGTGAAAACTCAGAGAATTATACCCACCCAATGAATTTAAAGGCTTCTATTATGGACGCAGATCTGGAAACAGTGGAAGAAAATGTTGTAGCTTGTGAAGATGAAAACTCTCATCAAATTTGTGTAGAAATATGTCATAGACCTCCTGGAAATCCAGAGAACGGGCAAACTAAAGTACTACCTTTAAAAGCAACTTTAAAGCATCTTGACCATGGGGGAAAACATCAAGATAAAGATTACTTTGGCCCCTGTGAAGACGACGTTATTGTTGGCCCAGATTTAAATGGCGATGATAGCTCTCAGAATGGTACTGATTCAGGTTCAGATAATGACTCCACAAGTGGAGATGATTCTTCTGCTGGAAGTGATAGTTCTACAGATGACTCGTCTTCAGGATCCACTGGGGGCGGTGGGGTAAATCCCGACGTTCCAAATTGGTGTGAACCTATTTATGAGTTCGACTCTGACTGTGACGGATATAACGATACTACTGGTGACCCTATAGTCATGGCTCTTTAAACTTGCGGAGAGTTTAAAGAGACTTCCATCCAATTTACAATTTGGTCGGCAATATTTGATTTGCCGACCATTTTAATTTCGGGTGCGGTTTTTGATACTAAATAAGCGACCTGATCCTGATACTGTATGAATTCTTCTCCTCTGTTTGCTACAACGGCGAAATGTCCCTTTTCTAAACGATCATAGGCAATATTCATAAGTTGTTCATGAGATCTGTTTTCTTCGTATTTAAAGCTAATCATTTTCAATTGAGGATAGGT
>JAGRAA010000052.1:0-12629 GCA_020435185.1 Bdellovibrionales bacterium
CCGCTTGATCTATAAACTCATCACAATTCTGGATTAACGCCTGTGGTATTTGTTTTTTTGGGAGCTTTTTTAAGAGGTTTAATTTTTACGCTGCCAAAATCACAAGGATTACATTTAGTGTTGCAGGGTAAAGTCCAATTTCCCCAGATGTTATTCCACTTGTATTTAAATTTTTCCATGTTTACATCATAGATATTACCAGCGATATACTTTTTGTCTTCAACATAAAGATGTCTATGGCAAGGGTAAACGTTGTTGTCTGGTCCTATTAAAAATTTATCTGTCGTGCAGCTAATCCATCCTGGTCTAAAGAGGTTTTCTGAGTAATTAGCATCTTCACATTCTTCGGTATAAAATTGGTAGTTGTCTATATACTTTGCTGGATCATACAACTGAGGATATTTTGTGTTTACGTCCTCCCATGTTTGAGGGAGTAGTCGGCCTTCGGCGTTTCTTCCAGTAAAAGTTTGCAGCTTCCATCCAATATTAGCATTATTCATTTTTTCTGCAATCTCAGGAGTTAAATCCGGAGTATCAGTGGTGGCAACCTGACTCAATTTTAGCCCGGCTTCTCTCATTTTACGAATTCTTTCAATATATAGATCGGCTTCCATCCATTCTGGGTGAAAAGTGCTATTCCATTGAATACGCGTTCCCCATCGTTTCATTTTTTCAAGAGCAGTATCGAAATCTCTGTACCATTTTCCATTAATGTTGGTGGTAAGAACTATTTTTTTATAAAGGCGTAATAAGCCGTCCATGAGTTCTTCGAATTGAGGATGAAGAGTTGATTCTCCTCCCATGACTTTCACCGATCTGGGGTTGATTCTATTTTGTTCTAAAAATTTTAAAACCGCAGGAACATCTATTTTTTTTCCATTCATTCTAACATCAAGAGAGGATTTTTGCTGAATGCAATAGCTGCATTTATGATTACAAAAAAGATTAGTGATAATTAAGAGATAAGGTCTTCCTAGTAGGGCCATACGTATCCTTTATAGTGAGTGAGACTGCTTCATATTATTTGATTTATGAGGTAGCTTCTTAATACCAAAACATATACTTTTTTATATCTGGGTGCAATAAAATCATAAATTGCAGATAACCCCTTAAAAATATAGATATATTCGTAATAATATGAGATGGAAAGCTGCATTAGGAGTAGGGCATTGAAAAAGGTAGATCTGTCGAATTTGCCAAGATCGGCAAAAATTTTGGTATTGCACACGGCCAACTTGGGAGACGTAATCTCCGGTTCAATAGTTATTGATTTTTTAAAAAAACACTTCGATAAAGTAAATGTCTACATTAGAACTCCTTTTCAGGGACTATTTGCGGGAGATGACCAAGTCATAGAGTTGAAAGAAGTCATCAAAGAAAAGTATGATTTGGTGGTGGACTTAGATTCAACAAAGGTGAGTAGAACATTAGCTAGAAAGGTTGGGTCCCCCATTAAAGTAGGAATGTGGTATACTCGGCTGAGAAAGATAAAATATTCGTTTTTATATAGTCATCAAGCACAAAAGCTGAAAACAGGGAAGATAGTAAGGGACTATGATCCGGTCATTGAACTGATGGGGGGAGTTCCTCAGCAAAGACCTCAGATCTCTCAGTGGGATGAGCCTAGTGCGATTCAATGGATAAAGAGCAATATTAACTCTCCTTATGTAGTGATGCACTTTTCGAGTTTAATTCCGGTTCGCCAACTTCCTGATGAGTTATTGTTTCCAATAATTAATTTTATCAAAAAACAATCCCTTCAATTAATTTTAATTGGAGTAGAAAAAGATACCATTCTAGAGGTTGTAGACAAATATAGTGGGTATCCATTATTTAATGTTTTTAACATTAAAGAGCTTAAAACCATAATTGGGCATAGTTGTTTTTATATAGGGACAGATAGTGGTCCATTACATTTAGCTGCGGCATTAAATAAAAATGGAATTGGTTTTTATGGTCCAGAATTAGCGAAAAATTGTGGAAATATCTCTGATAAGATCATTACATTTGAAAAAGACTTCTCATGTCGGCCTTGCGATCAAAATCAACCTTGCCCTTACAACCAAAGGTGTTTGAAAAGCTTTGATATTGAAAGTATTACTTCAGCTTTAGATAATCTTCAGTCTTTTGCCGGTAAGCTTTCTACATGAATACTTTGAGTCGGAAAAGCAAAGTTTACACCAATATTTTCGGCGAGTTTTAATATACTCATATTGATTCTTTCTTTCTCTAAAAGCTCTTGGCTCCAATCAGGAACTTTTAAAAAAAAGTAAACCATAATGTTCAAACTAAAATCCCCATATTCCTTAAAAATAACGTGGAGTTTATCTTTTCTAGTAAATTCATTTTCTAGAATAATTTTCTTTATACGATCGACGAATTCTTCGACTTTTTCTGGTTTTGTGTCATAAGTAACTCCTAAATTCATAACAGTACGTCTAAACTCTCTAATTCCCATATTATCTATGTTTGCGTTGGCTAGGGTAGAATTGGGTATTGAGATGACAGAATCATAAAATGTTCGAATACGAGTGGATCGAAAACCAACTTCCTCTACCATTCCTTCTACGCTTCCTGTATTGATCCAGTCTCCAACCTTGAATGGGCGATCGAGTATAATCATGATTGATCCAAATAAATTAGCTGCAGTATCTTTTGCAGCAAGAGCAAAGGCCAAACCTCCAAGTCCTAATCCAGCCATCAAACTCATGACGTTAAAGCCAAGGTTTTGTATACTGAGAAGAATACCAAATACCAGAACAAATATTCGAAGAGCTTTCGTGATCAAAGGGGCCAAGTGGTCGTCTAAAGTTGATTTTGTTTTTTCAGTAAACCGCTCTATATATATGGTGACTACACCTGTTAAATTGTAAACAGCCCAGACAAGACCTACACTAAATGTAATTTTAATGAAGGTTTTTAATATAGCTAAAGCAACACCTTCGATTTTTAGAAGATGCAGAGAAATATACCAGAATCCAGTGGCCACTATTAATCCCATGGGTTTTTCAAGAGCCAAAATAATTTGATGACGAGCAGACTCTTTTTTTCTCTCAGTCATTGATTTTCCGATGACGATAAAAAACTCGGTTAAGGCCTTAAAAATTAAGCCAACAAAGAGGCAAAGAAATAAACCGATCCACTGCCAGTTTGCTAAAGTTAAAAAATTATTTTTCGCCCATAAGGGGAGTTTGTTTTGCCAAAAAGGCGGTCGAAGCTCTGCACCCATTCCTGAATTTTTTAAAAAAGGGAGATTTTTAACTTTTTCATAGAAGCGCTCAGCTCTTTCGACAGTATCGGAAGAGATCAAATACTTGCCTTTGTGTCGACCTTCTTCGCTTTTAACCACTTCGATTTCTGTGTCTTTTAGTCTCCAATATTGGAGGGATCGATCGTCGGGGATTTTACTAAAGTCTAAAAGAATAACTCGATCAATGGTTTCTTTTAAATATATAGCGGCTTTTCGAGCCTCTTCGTTGCGCGTTATTGGATTTAATGTAGATGTATCCAGGCAGCGAATTGCATCTTGGATTCTATCCATAAGGAGTCGATCTCCTTGTTGAACGCCCTTTTTGTAGTCATTCATGGCCTCGAAAAAGGACTCGAACGTATCTCTGGGGTGGTCTAGCTTGATAGGAGTTAGAGGAGAGCCAAATAGGGGAAAGCAAAATAGAAAAATAAAAATAGAGAGTTTTTTCATATACGGTCCTTTTTATTGTTCTGGAGTATAGTAAATTGCTTGGATTAAGTGAAGAGATTTTGGAGTAATTGGCCAAAGCCAGAGTAAATCATTTTTAGAGTTCATTTGAGTAAGATGATCTATGACTTCAAATTTTAAAAGAGAATGATTTCTACCATATTCTTTGAGTTTATCTACAAAATAGTCCACAGAAGAAACATCAAAAAGTTCTATTTCATGAGGTTTTTTAAAATGAACGGAAAAAATATCATGATAGCTATACCAGGTTCTATCTGAAAGTATTTTATGAAGCTCTTCTGTGAAAAAAAGTCTGTAGTCTTGTTCAGAAATTTTCTTATTAAGAACTGGAAGTTGGCCTAAAAAGTTACAGAAAAATATATCGTGTTGAGGGAAGTCTTTTTTAATTTGTTTCAAATCTTCAACAATTAGATTAAAGCTGTCATTCTTTATTGAAAAATAAATTTTATTTGAGAATTTAATGTTGGGGTGTTTAGAAAACCTTTTTTTAAAAAGCCATTTTGCGAGAGAATCAATTTCTAAAACATCTATTTGATTATATTTCGATAATAACTGACTTGATAGCGAATACCCGGCGCTTGGACCTATAAGCAGCAGTTTCGAATTTTGATTGGATAATTGTGTTTGCCATTTTTTAGATTGATCTAAGAATGAAGCCCAAGAGTGCTTATTTGTGTAAGCCTTGTAATGATAACAGAATCCTCCTGCTGGATTAATTAAATTTGAAAAATAGACTTCACTCATTACATTATAATATATGAGATGTGCTTGATTTCAAATGTAAAAGGTGGCGTTAGCCGCCACCTTTTATAAGACTAGTGTTTATCAAGAAGACGTTTGAAAAAGCCCTCTTGTTGTCCTGTCTTGACTTCTATTTTTTTGTCGGCCTTTTCCTCTACTTTTGGGATTAAAATTTGTAAAACCCCTTTGTCGTAGTGTGCTTCAATAGCTTCTTTGTTAACGGCATCAGGAAGTGTAAATATTCGTTTAAATTGACCGAATCGTCTTTCATAGTGAGTAAATCGACCAGTCTCTTCTTCTTTTTTGCTTTCTTCTTTTCTTTCGCCAGAAACAACAAGATGGTTTCCTTTAACATCGATACTTATGTCACTGTCGTTCATGCCGGGTAAGTCAAAGCTTGCTAAATAGTGCCCTTCGGCCTCTTTAATGTCCATTGTGGGAGAAAATGACCACTCTTTATTGGAGCGAGGAGCATTATTCCACAACTCATTAAAGGCAGAATCTAAATCACGAAAAAAAACATCATCTAACGAATTTCTTCTTGGTGATAAATATCTCATTTTAGTCCTCCTATAGGTCTTATTGTTCTTTCAAGTTTAAAATGTGTACGATTAAAAGACTGTCAAGTCGGACCGATATTTTTTTGTACTAGGCTAAAGGCCTTCTCTTTTTACTTCTTCGCCCTGCCTAAAGTTCAGACTTATTCAATCAATAGGGTGAAATCATTGAGTTCTTACTTTTGAAAACAACATAATAATAGATGGGGGGAGAGGTGTTTAAAGAGACAGTTAGTTTTGGGGATTTCTATTCTATTTTAAAAAGTTATAGACTTAAGACGGCGCTGATTATTGGGCAAGAAGAGATATCGTTTGATAGGTTATTGGAGGAATGTGAATCTATGGCTCAGGCCTATATAGGCTTTGGTGTTTCTTATAATAGCAAAGTGGGGCTAAGTGGTCTGCTTGATCAAGATTGGATCAAACATATACTCGCCCTTAATTTGGTTGGTGCACAAGTGTTCTTATCTAAGAATTGTGATCAAACAAGAAAAAACGATTTTTTAAATCATAGGGTTATTCGGGGTTCTTTAGAAAAGGTCGTTGAAGGTTTAATATTAGCCGAAGATATTGAAGAGTATAAGGCCTTTTCTGAAGATATGGCTTTTGAGGGCTTCAACAAAGAAACAAAAAAGGACATTTTTTATCTTTACAAGGAAAATTCAAAAATAAAGCAGTTGAATTGGAATGATTTGCTGTTGTCTCAAAGAGCAGATTTAAAAAGGATAAGTGAACCAAATATTTTAATTGTTGACCCGATGTCTTCGAATCTCGAATTAGCATTGCGCTTAATTTTTAAAAATATGCATTATGGAGAACCTGTTTGTATAAAAGGAAGGAATAGTGTTTCGATAGACATTAGAGGATCAAAAATTCTTTTATTGAAAGAACATGAAGTTTACAATCTTCAACGAGAATTAATTTCATACATTGATAGATCTGGATGGAGAGATGAAATGGTGTATCGTTTTTTACAAATATTTTATTTTTTTATTCCAGAATCGAAACGGCTTTATATGAGCACTGGATTGAGAAAAAATATTTTAAACAAGGTTTCTAGCGTTTACTACTCTCAAAAAAAGAACATTATTGATCAAAAATTATTTCAGTTACTTGGAATTAGTTTACATGCAAAACGGGACTCTCTATAAGACGTTGTTGCTGAGCAATTCATTTAAAAATTCGTTCAGATCTTTAAAAACCAAATCCCTTTCAATATCGTTATAAATTTCGTGCTTATTATTCTTATAAGTTTTAAGACGTTTAATGTTTGACCCAATTTTTTCAAAATTTTCGATCACGATTTTTGCGTTAATGATTGGGTCAGTTTCTGAAATTTGTACTAAGACGGGGAGTTTTATTTCTGGCAAAAAATGAGGGATTTGGTCAAAGCTATCGAGCATTCCCATATATAGTCTGGGTGAAATTTTATTGTGTCGTAAAGGATCTTTATCAAAGCCAGCCAGAAACTCAGGGTCTCTAGTTAAATCTTCATTGTTAATTTCATTGTCTAAAGTAAGACGCGGTAGATATTTTTTTAAATAATGAGCAGCTTTTTTCTTCCATTCCGGAGCATCCAAAGAAAGTCCCCATGCTGGAGCTGAAAGAACAAGGGCCATTAATCCTTGTTGCCCGTAAGCAATGATGGTTTTACTAGCAATGAGTCCACCCATGGAGTGGCCAAATAGAACAAGGTGTTTGTATTCAGGGTGCTCTTTTTGAACTAAGCTTATGAACTGATAAAGGTCTTTTTCAAATTCATCAAAAGATTTAACATAACCACGTTGGCCGTCTGAACGACCATGTCCTCTATGGTCGAAGGATAAAACATTCCATCCAAAATCAACCATGGTTCGAGCGAAAGGCTCATAGGAGCCCGAGTGTTCGCCTATCCCATGAGATACTATTATGGCTTTGTTATTGTCTTTGTTATTCCAAGACTGAAAAAATAATTCGGTTTTATCAAAACCTTTAAAATGTCCTTCAAAGTGTTTGGTCATGTATAAAAACTAAACCATTCACTCGCACATTTCAAGGTTGAGATGGGGCCAAAGTATCGACAAAACGAACAAATCTTTGGATCTGTTGTTTTGCTTTGGATAGTCTGTGAAGTCCCAATTTGGCCTCCCCGATGAGAACGACTTTACAGTCGGATTTTTTTCCCACCACGATGTCTAACTCTCCAATAGTCGGGCCATTGCCTTTAAAGTATTCGATTCCTCCAGTGAAGTAGTACTCACTAGGGGAGTAGGATTTATGCAAATCTAGTAAAACAAGAATTTCTAAGATTTCGCCTTCAGATTGAAAGTCAAACCCCATAGTTTCAAAGTTTTTGAGGATCAGTTCTTTATAAACGCTTAACCTTGGATTTTTATTAATTTGATCTGCGATGGCAGGGCTAGGGTTTTGGCCAACCCCAACTTTCTTAAAAAACTTCCAAAGCAAAGAGGCGCCTTGACGAGATATGGGAAATTCGTCAGTAAAGCCATGCTCTAGTGCATGATCTATAGAAAAGGTGGCTGTTTCAAAGTTTGTTGTGAAGTTATTAACTTCAGGGATAGAGCAGTGATAAGGTATGTTTTGATCGTTTCTTAAGTTTTGAAAGTATTTGGCCTGGGCCGTTGATAAACTAAAGTTAACTATAATAAATAAAAGTGCGCCCCATTTTTTCATGTTTCCCCCCCACGGATACTGTCAAAAGCTGACAAGGGTTAAGATAATGTAGACTGTAATTATTTCAATAATTTAATGCTGGAAGAGCGCTAATGGACGAAATTCTAATAGTTATCTAACATTTGAATAGTGCAGATTCATTTTCATCATGCCCTCAATAGCAAAATAATGCAACGCATCCATTTAGAGGGGTAGGCTACCGGTCTTCGAAGTTGGTAGACTTATAATTAATTGATATAAAGGGAATAAATAAAACGTTAAATCAATGGTGGGCGTACATGAAGAGAATCTCTTTTAAAAAATCTATTTTAATTTTGTCGACGTTGTTGATCGCTTTTTTGGTTTTTCATTATTCTCGAAAAGCAAATTTAAATGATAGTGTCGATCATCCGAGTTTTAAAACGCAATTAGATAAAGAAGGTTCTTCTTTTGATATTTCTCAAGAATGTGAGCTCTATGGAGACCATGATTTGTTTGGACCTAGTGATTGTACTCCTGAGCCTGATAAGGAGGACTTTAAAGGGTTGTTGATATACGCGTCAGAAGAGGACTCGGTTAAAGAGTTCTTAGAAGAAGACCCTATCATGATTCCGTATATTTTCGGAACTTTGATCTTTGATCCTAAAGATGGTGAGTATCCCATTGAACAATTAGAGATAGTGGTGAGAGAGGTTCAATCCGATAAAACATTTACTAAAAAGATGGGTGATCTTGATCGAGTAGATGAGAAACCAGGTCTTGATTTTTCTACTGATCAAGAAGAAGGCTATGAGTATGACTTAAGAGGTGAGTTGCATCAGTTTTACTTTAACCCAAATCTTTTAGATATTATAGACGTTCCACAGCCTGGAGCTACTTATGAGGTCTATGCGCAGCTTAAAGATTTTAAGTCTAATATTCTTCGGGTGACATTCACCAAGTGAATCGGACTAACAACAATCATATTTATGTGAGAGCAAATAAAAAGGCTAGCGTGAAAGCTAGCCTTTTTTTGAAATTGCATTTTTCTAATTAGTTACAGTGAGCTTTTCCTAAGGTTTTAAGGCCCCAAGAATTTACCGTTCCTACATCGGAAGCGGCATTATCTTTAACAATAAGCTTCCATGTTCCGCGAAGAGGTTCTCCATCAAAAGCCGATAGACTTTGAGATGGAGTTAAAGTTTCAGGAAAGCTTCCAATCAAGTTGGCTTGGTTTCCTCCGGCGTTATTCCACAAAATGACACGTGTTCCTTTAGGAGAGACTAAAACGACTTGCAAGTCTCCAGAAAAAGAGTGCGTGATATTTACTGGAACACTAAGTGTACCGTTATAAATAATTTCGTCGTTCTCCATATTTATAGAGAGTTCAACTCCATTTTCGTTGTTGTCAGGGATTTCTGCATTCGCACGATCACTATGCTCTACGGTTTCTCGAACACCACTGGCAACGGCGATGGTTTGTTCTATATCTTTTGATCCGCCTAATGTGCTATAAACTACTCGAGCTTTAAGATTAATCGTCTCTCCACAAGAAAAATCCTCAGCAACTTTTAATTTTAAAGGGATAGAGTTTTTCTCAGTAGAGTTTGACTCGATATTTTTATACGTACTACTGGCATGAAGAATTTCTATACCACTTTGCTCTCCTTCTAAAACTACAGATACGTTTTCTAAGGCGTTTGGTGAAGTGTTTCTAACAGGAACAAAAATTTCAACGGTGTCTCCTGGGTCAACCACACGGTCAGGACCTTGTACATTTATCTCTATGGCTTGAATTTGAGGGTCGCCACTGAGAATGTTTACTTGGGCAAATTTAGAGTAGAGCACTTGTGCATGAGGGCCATTGGGATAAAGTCTTTTTGCTGCATCCACAGTGGCTAGGGCTAAGTCTCTCATTTTTAATCCATGGCCAAGACCAAATTGTGCTTCGAGGATAATTCGATCCACTTCATCATGGGGAACTCCTCTATTAGTGAGTTCGACGAGTGACTGAAACAACGGAGTAGACCAAAGCTCATCGCCGAGCTCTCCATTAACTTGGGAGTGAGCTTGGTAGTCTCTGCTGTAGTCATAAGAAAAATGAGTTTGGTTAAGCACTCGACCAGGCCAGCAAGATTGATGTCCATCCCAGCTGAAGACCCAATTGGGGTGAAAAGACTTTCCGTTTGGCGTTCTATAGCTGTATGATCCAGCCCAATAGTCACCAAATCCTTCTCCCATTGCTCCAGAGTCTCCGCCTCCCCAGCTGTCATTGATGCTTTTGTTAATAGCATGTCCGTATTCATGTAAAATAACATCGGCATCTTCATTGTCATCTACACAACCGTGTCCAAAGGCAAGCTTGTTTTCACTGGGATAGTAGTAGCTGTTGTCGTCTCCATTGGCACCGTCAGAATCAACATGAATAGACCCATATTGGATGCCTGTTCGGTCTTTAAAGCCCAAAGATTGTATGTATCTTTGACTTTGATCAATATGAAAGTAGGTCATGGCATCATTAAACGCAGAGTTTCCTCTTTTTGCCGTCCAGTTTCCATCTTGGCTTGTGCTGGGGGCAGAGGTAGGGGAATCCCAGTCTTCTAGAGTCACCCATGGCCCGTTCAGTTTAAATATGCCATTTTTAACGGTTAAGTCTTTAAGGGTTACACTCATGTATGCATTTTCAAAGGCACTGCTAGGAGAGTTATCCGCTAAATCTTCAGTTTGAAGAGTAGTCCTTGGATCTGGATCAAATACAAGAGCTGTACCGTCGGCCACTTTAGGGGCTAATTCACGTGTAGATGAAGAGGATTTTTTTTGTCTTTGCTCAAAATCTTCTAAAGCCTTTTTAATTGTAGTTTTATTTTTGTTTTGTTTAAAAATCCATTTTCCATTTTTACCGTTATCATTGGCATTTTTAAATGTAGGAAGGTCAATTCTGGTTACGCGGAGGGTTTTACCTGTTTTTGCATCAATCAATTGCTCCCATAGTCCTACAGGGCTATCTGTATGAATAACCGTTTTATATACAAGAGCAAATCTCCCCCCAATATTGTAGTAAAACATCTTGCTTTGAGGTTTAGACAGAATTTTTCCGCTGCTTTGTAAATAGTCCCAGCTTTTCTCTAAAGCTTGGTCTTTAGAGATTTTCGCAGTGTTAGCTTTGGGGTATTGTTGGCCTGGGTAGGTATTATTATAAACCTTTGTAATATTTCCGGTTTTATTGTCAACGGAGACGATAATTTCACCATATAAAACTTCAACTCCATCTAATGTTTGTTGAAAGTAGTAGTGAGCGGCAGCAAGGCTATTTTTCTTTTCTTTCAAGTTTAATTGAGTTTTTCCTGGAACGAGTCCGAACTCATCGGCTTTAGAAAAGAGATAAGCTTTTATGCTATCAGCGTTATACGCGACTAAGGGTGAAGGCTGACTTTTAATAAGGACAGTCTTTTTAGTTGTACGATAATCGCTGTGTTTGGTTTCTACATTATTGGCCAAAGCGGCGTTAGCCAAAAAAGGCAACATAATAATTGCCGATAAAGAAAGAGTTCTATTAACCCTTGATAATAAATGCATTTGTCATCCCCCCCAATTAAAACTGACTAATTTTTACGCTTCCTGTTGCGTTTGGAATATCAGACCGAAGTCCAGCTCGGAGGTCAATATTTTAATTTTGAAAAGTGAAATGACTCGGGTAATTAAGCCCTGGGTTTAAATAATTTTATTTTAATAGGAGGGTTATATAGAATGATCTTTATGGGTGATATAAAATTTTTTTTGCATCATGAGGGCGGAGGAAAAACTCTTTTGTGGCCGTAACCTTTCTTATGATCCAAAGTATTTATATATACCTATAATAATAGAGTGAGGAGACCTTATGTGGGCAAAGTGTAGTAGTTGTAAAAGTGAAATCTTAAATGGACAAAGATACTATGTTTGTAATGTCTCTAGCTGCAATAAAAAACGGGGAGGGTATGTTTTTTGTTCTGTACCTTGCTTTGAAAGGCATGTTCCTGTTGAAAGACATAAAGACGCTTATGCAATAGAAGAAAAGGCTCCGGCTCATGGCACGAAAGAAGTTGCTGAGCCTGCCACGGGTCAAAAAAGAATTATTGCTCAGTCTTTTGATTCTAAAGCTGAAAAGGTTTTGACTCGTAAGAGTACCGTTCCACGAGAGATCTTGATAGTGGCCTCTAAGTTAAAGGATTATATCAAAAAGACATCAGATATGAACACCTCGGCACAAGTGATGTCGGTACTTTCGGACAAAGTTAGAGAGCTTTGTGATGAAGCTATCGAAGAAGCAAGAAAAGAGGGGCGAAAAACAGTGCTGGATAGAGATTTTAAATAATAAGGGAGAAGCTATTGCGATCGATTAAAGAGAAAATTTTTATCTTTTTGTTTTTACCATCGGTGATTGGTTTTTATTTGATTTATAAATACCCTACCTTGTTTGTGGCAGAAGATCAGGTGGCCAATACATTTTATTTTTTGGGAAAGTCCACGAGCTTTTGGTACAACTCATTATATACCCTTATTGTGTGTTATATCGCCGGGAAAGTGGTTCTTCTTGGAAAATCACCTTACGGATTAGATAAGAGTAAGGCTCTCAGTCCCTATCAAAAGAGAAAATTTATCAGCATATTTTTTGCACAACTGGTTTTCTTTTATTTGGTTCCTTACTACGTGCCATTTTTAACGAACGGCAAGAGTTTTTTTGCGGATGAGTATGTTCCGCTCAATAAAAATGCTTATGTCTATGTCTATAACGGATTCACATCTTTAGGTGGATTTATATATGTTTTTGTTTTGGTCCCATTAAGTGTTTGGTTTTTAGGAAAGAGATACTGTTCTTGGTTTTGCGCTTGTGGAAATTTAGCCGAAGCTATCGGCGTCACCAAATGGGGAAACAAATGGGTGACCGAAAAAACCCCAAGAGGTTATGGAGCAAAAAAAGCAGAGATTATACAGTATGTTTTTTT
>JAGRAA010000052.1:12689-13814 GCA_020435185.1 Bdellovibrionales bacterium
GTGTCTCCAAGCTTGGCTGAGGCATTGAGGGCTTTTCAGGATTTGGCCGTGGATTTAATTTTTGGTGCCTTGATTGGAGTGGGGGCATATCCTTTTTTGGGAACACGAATGTGGTGTAGGTATGGGTGTCCGTTAGCCGGAATGATGAGGTTATTTGGTAAGTTTTCTTTGTCTCGATTTCAAGTGAAGGCTAACGAAAAATGCAAAGGTTTGAACTTGTGTACCACTCAATGTCCAATGGGTATAGATGTGGCGAGCTTTGCTCACAAAGATGGTCATCCTATAGAAGGAAGCTTTGGTTTACAGAATACTCCCTGTATAGGGTGTGGAGGCTGTGTAGATATATGCCCAGTACAAGCCTTAAGTTTTCAAAAAATTTTAAATCCCTACAAGGAATTAAACTAGAATGGATATTTACAAAGCGCTTTTTTATCTAACTGCAGGTTCTTTTGCTTTTATGGGATTAACGTTTGTTTTACGCCAAGTGTCTCTAAGGCAACGGGGGGGAGTGAAAAAAGAAACATCTATTAGACCGTGGGTTGGGTTGGAAGAATTGGAAATAGTGCAGATTATCGATGAGACCCCCGATATTAAGAGTTTTCGATTTAAAAGAATTGATGGAGAACTGTTCCCTGAATTTAAGCCAGGCCAATTTTTAAGCTTTCAAATTAAAGAAGATAAGAAAACGAGCAGATCTTATTCTTTGTCTTCGATACCTCAAAATAAAGGCATCCTCCAGGTTTCAATAAAAAAAATTGATGGCGGAGTAGGGTCTTCTTGGTTTCATGGTCTGAAGATAGGAGATCGCGTAAAAGCGTTTTCGCCGAGTGGTCATTTTGTAGAGAATCAAGAGAGTGGAGCTGAGAGTGTTTATATTGCTGGTGGAGTAGGAATTACTCCAATTTTATCGATGATTTTATCTAATCTAGAAAGTGCCGTTTCTAGGAAAATGGTTTTATTTTACGGAGCGAGAACTGAGTCGGATTTGGCCTTTGGAAAATTACTAGATTTTTATGCTTCAGGAGATGAGCGGTTTTCGTACTATCCCATTTTATCGCAAACAACAGATGGTGAGGGGGACAAAGGCTATTTAACAATGGAATACATTCAATCGAAAATTCAGAT
>JAGRAA010000053.1:0-232 GCA_020435185.1 Bdellovibrionales bacterium
GTTTTTGTGTTTTCTTCTTCATTGCGTGTAAAACGTAAATTGTGTCCTTAACTTTAAAAATATAAAAAATCCTGTAGATACCATCTCTGTAACTTAATCTCAGTTCATGAAGACCCTTATGAACACTAGGTAATGGTTTAGAAATAGGCATCGTTAGTTTCTTGCCATTTTCAAGATCTTCAAAAAGTGAGTAGGCATCCATGATGACTTCTTTTGGTGCTTTTCTAAGTTC
>JAGRAA010000053.1:279-13536 GCA_020435185.1 Bdellovibrionales bacterium
AATATATAACGAAATCGTTATAATGTAAACCTCTAAATTTCTGACTTCAAATCAACTTCAACCAATTCGACTTTTAAGGGCTTTAGTCTGGCCGCCTCCACCAATACCTTCAATAATTTCAGTACTTTAAAAGTAAAACCATCGTCCGATTAGGACGATGGAGACGATGTTTCCCTAAAATCATTTTATCATCCAGAGGAGCTAATGATGGGCTACTACGTTAAAACTTTGCCTAATAAAAAGTCTGAGCCGAAGTGGAAGGTTCAGTATGTTTCATTCAAAAAATCCGATATCAAAGACTCTATGGCCAAATATCCAAAGAAAGAATGGGATATTTCAAAAGATCGCTGGCTGGCCCTAGGATTTTATAAATATATGAGTCTTGATGAGGCTAAAGCACGAGCAAGGCAACTTAATTCTCAGCAAGAAATTAAAAGACAAGAAGAACGTTTAATTAAAATTGAAAATGAAAACAAAATTTTTCAAAAGAGATTTGATTCTGTTTTACCAGATGAATTTGTGGGGGAATTTGAAAAACGATTCATGCGCAAACGAGATAGTGAAGTTGATAGTGGTAAACGTCGGACTTCAAGGGCCATGATAGTATGGAAAGCGGCTCAAAAAATGATCGTTTCAATTGGAATAGAGCCGACGGATTGGTTTTATTCAACCTATGAAATCTATGATTATTTTTATTCTAAAAAATATAGTATTCGATATATTCAAAGTGTTTTGAAAATTGCCAACCTTTGGGGATATTTTTTTTGCAAAAAAACTGGCCGTGCATTCCTGCCTGTGGCATCTCCCAAAGGGTACGAGAGAATGCGACTAATAGATGCTTACTATAATAAATCTGAAAAATTAAGAACGGCCTCAGGGCCACTGACTCCTGAAGACTTGTACATATCAAAAGGAAAAATAAAAGATGAACAGTTTAATTGGCTATATTTAACGGTATGGTTGGGTCTTCGACCTCAAGAAGTAGATAATTTGAAAAATGCTGATTTATGGAATATTGAAGAAAATAATAAACATAAAATTTTATGGGTATTTCAAACTAAAATAGTAGCACTACCTTATGAAGATCGTTGGAAGCCAATCCCTATTCTGTTTGATGAACAAGAATTTGCATTGAGAATTATCAAAGGACAAATATTTCAACGGCCACTTGTTAAGACAGTTCACCGATACTTTGAAAAAGGAATTGATCTCTATGGTGGTCGTAAAGGATTTGTTGATCTTATGCTCTCAAAAGGTCATGAGTTAGAGAATATTAGCGTATGGATGGGGCATTCAACACTAGATAGGACATGGAAAAGTTATAAACAAAGGACAAAATATCATATAAGATACTAAAAAGGTTGATAGCAATTTGGCGGTATAAAATGACGATGTTTTTATATATTTTGAGTCTAGTGATAGGATTAGTTGTTCTTGTTTGGAGTGCTGATAAATTTGTTGATGGCGCATCAGCAATTGCAAAGCATTACGGGATGCCACCATTATTAATTGGAATGGTTATTATTGGTTTTGGAACTTCAGCCCCAGAGCTAGTCGTTTCGGCATTGGCATCTTATCAGGGAAATGCTGGTATTGCCCTTGGAAATGCCTATGGGTCAAATATTACTAATATCGCCCTTATTCTTGGTGTCACATCAATTTTAATGCCGATTTCAGTTCATTCTCAAGTCTTGAGAAAAGAGCTTCCAATTTTAACATTGGTCACTCTGCTTTCGATAGGATTGATTTATGATTTTAGCTTAAGTCGATTTGATGCCATTATATTACTCGTGGTTTTTTCTTTGTTAATGGCATGGACAATTTGGCAGGGAATGAAAAATAGTAAAGATGCTTTTGCTAAAGAAATGGAAACTGAATTAAAAGAAGTTAAAAATATACCAGTTAAAAAATCATATTTATATTTGGCACTTGGATTAGTCCTATTAATAATCAGTTCAAGAATTTTAGTTTACGGAGCAGTTGGAATAGCCACAGCATTGGGAGTTTCAGATATTATAATAGGTCTTACAGTCGTTGCTGTTGGTACATCTCTTCCAGAGTTTGCGTCTTCAATTATAGCTGCGAGAAAGGGGGAGCCTGACATTGCCCTTGGTAATGTGCTCGGTTCAAATCTCTTTAATACCCTTGCTGTTGTTGGACTTGCTGGAGTAATTCATCCGTTATCGTTTGAAAAAGAAATTATTTATAGAGATGTATCTGTAATGTTATTACTAACAATTTCATTATTCATATTTGGTTATGGTTTTAAAGGTAAAGGGCGCATAAATAGGATTGAAGGAAGTATCCTTTTAACTTCATATATCGGATATGTGGGATATCTTATTTTTACTACTATATAAATGTTCTAAAGTGATATTAAATGTCATCTTCCCAAAGAAAATACTTATTTACAAAATTTGGGTCGAATGTGGCAGGATTATAGAATCCACCTAACCAAGTTAGTAGTTCATCTTTTTCTTTTGAATTTTTACCAGTGATTACTTTTTTTAGATTTTCAAAGCTGTGAGGACCACCACAATCTTCAGGTGGGCAAGCATTTTCTCCGGCAATACACACGGGGTAATTCATTTTGGGGTCATCTTCGAGAATATTAGTTATTTCGATTTCATGAAGCCAATCATCGCCAAAATCATAGGTGTAAGTGAATTTTTTTGAAGGGCCAAGAACGTCTCGAAGTTCAATGCCATCGGATGGTAAGTAATCCATCTCTACGGCTGATTCCTCATCTGAGTAGGATTTCCCGTTAATTTCAAAAGCATACAAGTGAGCATTATTCCAGCCCATTGTGATTTGAATGAGCATATGAAGTTCATCAAGATCAATGATCTCATGAGCAAGGAATTTTCTCCAAACAAGTGGCATTGTATTCACTAGTGAAACAGTAAACTCATAAACTCTTGGTTTTTGCTTAGCGGTTGCTTTCTTTTTTGCCATAGTTATTCATAGCAAAAATAAATAACAGCGACAATCAGTAACAAAAATGAAAGTGAGTCACCTTCAGAATTCCGTATTATCACTGGAGTCTCTGAGTAAAATTTTGAAGCGGTGGAAGTCCCATATCAACTTTCATCAATGCTTCTTTTTTAAAGCTCTCAACTGCTTTAGGGGCAAGGTAGCGACCAGATGCTAATAAAATAATAGCCGCTACTATTTCTGCTACTGCTTTCATTTTTTCTTCTCCTGTTCACGTTTATATATTTCTTGGACTGTCGTTTTTGACCATTGGCCACCACGTTTAGAAGGAATGCCACTTTCTGTTAGAACTCTGGCAATTTCTCTAAATGAATGCCCCTTGGTTTTTAATGAAACTATTTTTTGAATAACTTTTTGTTCAGCTTGATGAGGCACACGAACACCTGAAACTTCACGCTCACCGTATCGTGGGCTTGGTGACTTGATCGAATCCTTATTGATCTTTACCTTGCGAAGATAATCACTGATTGCTGTCCGTGACCATCCTGTTAAATCAGAAATTTGATAGCTAGAAAGGTCAAAATCTAGGTAGAGTTTCCGCAAAATTGCTTGATTTTCACTTGGATTTCCAATGAAATGTGGAATGAAAACAGATACATAGCTTACGGTGGTAAGTGGTTCGTCCAGCGTAAGACCTCGTCCACCAATTTGAAATGCCTCGCTTGTAGAATGGGCGAGGCTTTTGTTTTTGGTAGTGATCTTGGGAGCTTAGGCAAGAATCAGCGCGATAGGTGCAGCGATGCAAACTCTCGCTAAATCATAGCAAATCAGGCCTGTTGCAATCGATTTGTAGTAGACCTCAACTACAGAATGGCGGGTGTAGTGTAGTTGGGAGCTTTGAGCCTGTGACAAGAGGCAGTCGGTATAGTAAACCCGTTCATTATAACTACCCTTGGGACGAAGTATAGTAATGGAAAAGCTGAAAGTTTACGATAGTGCTAAAACATTTTGGAATGAAGCGTCTCCATCCTTAAAACAGGACGAGGCTAAAAATAGTCTGTGCCTGGGCTTATCGTATGTCTTTCAAACAAACCCTGAAGATTGTCTTTATCAGAGTGCCCTTTTTGATGGTGATCACCTTTTAGGTGCTCTTGTTTGTAGTCGCTATCGCACGAATCACAATCTTCTGCCAACCCCAATTTCAAAACCAGAGTACGCACAAATTTTGTTTAAAAAGTTTAAAGAATCGAACATCCCAATTACTGGAGTTGTGGGAGAACTCGAAACAGCAAACAAATACAAAAAGCTAATTAATGAATGTGGCTGGGCAACAAAAGTCCACTTAAAACAAGGAATCTATCGTTGCAAAAGGGTAATTCAACCTGAAGAACAACATGGGATTGTATTTCGTCGAGCTGAAGAAAGGGATATTCAAAAAATTGGTGAATGGATTGAAAGCTTTCATTATGAAGCTGTGCCTCATGACCCTCCAATAAATGGTGTTGAACAGGCGGAAAATAGAATTAAAAAGGGTATGGTATTTGTTGTCGAGAAAGACGGGGCTTTAGTTTCGATGAGTTGTTGGAGTCGGGACATCGAAACATCAGCCTCAGTGAATCTTGTGTTTACTCCTAAGCCACTAAGAAAAAGAGGATACGCCAGTATTGCTACAGCCCAACTTACTCAACACCTTCTTGATCATGGTAAGCGAGAGACCAATTTGTACACAGATATGAGTAACCCTACATCCAATAAAATATATCAAGAAATCGGTTATGAATTTGTTTGTGATTCAATTCACTTAGGAGTGCAAAGTTGAAAGTAGGGTTAAATCACGTTGCATTTTTAGTCTCAAATATTGAATCAGCTCTAGAGGCCGTCTCATTTCCAAATGATTTACTTGGAAAAATCGAGGAATTTCCCTCCGAGGGCACACGCGAACTCTATATTGGGAAAGACAATCAAATGGGACGCCTTTTACTCATGGAAGCCATTGGTGACGGCCCATACAAAAGTGCTTTAGAAAAACGCGGCCCAGGTCTTCACCATATCGCTCTCGACGTGGAAAATGTTGATACTTATGTAGGTCAATTGACTGGGTCTGGCTGGCTAATGCATCCAGCAAGTTTGAAGTTTTATAACCACAATCGACAAGTGTATCTCTCTCGTCCTGCCACTCCGGTTTTGATGGAAATTCAAGAAAGAAAAGAAATCATGAATGGTAACCACTTCATTGAACGAGTTGTTGTACCTTTTAAAGAGCTCCGATTATTAGAGAGCCTTGCCTGTTCCAAGTTAGCCATTGGGGATCGTGTTCAAATTTTTGGACAAAACAATGAGGAGATTAAACTACATGGAATTTAAAAGAGTCTTCTCCGAAGCCCCTTGGGAAAAGAAAGTTGGATATTGTCGAGTTTTGAAGGCTGGAGACCAAGTTTACGTTACTGGCACGGCCCCTGTGGAGGATGGCAAAACTTACGCTCCAGGCAAAGGCTATGAGCAAGCCAAGAAATGTCTAGAAATTATAAGAGACTCGCTTGCAAATTTAGATGTTCCAATGTCAAAAATAGTGCGCACACGCATGTTTGTTACTGACATTTCAAGATGGGAAGAATTCGGTAGGGCTCATGCAGAATTTTTTATTGAATATCCACCAACCACATCGATGCTTGAAATTAAGGGGTTGATTGATCCAGAAATGCTGATCGAAATTGAAGCCGATGCTTATATAGGTAAGTAAGGTAATAAATGGAAACGGATCACTCAAAAAGAATAAAAGAAATTGAACTAAGACTAGAGGATCTTGCGACGGAAAGAGAAACCCTTATCCGGGAGCTGACCGCACTTCGTTCAACGCCCAAATTTGAGTTGCCTCCCATATTAGGGTCAATCACATCAGAAAAAGTTCCAGAGACACCTCAAGAAAAAGTAGAACTGTTTCTCAAACTTTTTCGAGGAAGAAATTCAGTTTATCCCAAACTGTGGGAAAATAGCGCTAAAGGTAAAAAAGGCTATTCTCCTGCCTGCAACAATGAGTGGGTAAGGAGCGTTTGCAATAAACCAAAGGTAAAGTGTACGGATTGCACTAATCAAGCATTTCCTCCTCTAGATGAAAAAGCCACATTTGCACATCTTCAAGGATCTCAAACTATAGGTACCTATGCTATTTGTGAAGACGACACCACCACATTCCTAGCAACTGACTTTGATGGTTCGGGTTGGCAACAAGATATTTTAGCTTTTAAGGCTTCGGCACGGGAATTAGGAATACAGGCTGAAATTGAAAGATCGCGCTCTGGTAATGGAGCTCATGCCTGGATTTTCTTTTCTGAACCAGTTTCGGCACGAGAGGCACGCCAACTGGGAACGGTTATAGTAGCACGAGCACAAGCTTCCCGTCACACAATGGGCCTTGATACCTATGATCGATTTTTTCCCAATCAAGATACTCTTCCTCAAGGAGGGTTTGGAAATCTTATTGCTCTTCCGCTTCAAAGGGAGCCCCGTAAAAATGGCAACAGTGTATTCTTGGATGAAAACTTGGAGCCTTTGGCTGACCAATGGGAGGCACTATCAAATTTTAGACGAATTTCAAAAACTAATCTGAGCACCCTCTTGTACCAATATTTATCTGAAAAAACATTTAGTGATATCAGGTTTGAGGATGAGGCTATTGCCTCAGCAGAACATGCACTTGATTCTGGCAATCAAAAAGTGATTACTGGTAGCTACTCTGGACAAATCAAAATTGACTATAGTTCGCAGCTTACCATAGACGTCAGGGAGCTGCCTGCTTCTATCCTCTCCGCAATGAAAAGAACAGCAGTCTTTGCCAACCCTGAGTTTTTCAAATTAGAGAAAATGAGATTTTCCACATGGAAAACTCCACGATTTATTTTTTGTGGAGAAATTCGTCCAAGCTATTTGGTTTTACCAAGAGGTTCTCTAGATGCCTGTCTTCAAATTGCAAAGAAAGCTGGAAGTTCGGTTGTCGTTAACGATTCAAGGCCTCGTTTTTCCAAAGTCTCATTTAAATTTACTGGGACGCTTACAAAAGATCAGAAAAAAGCAACGAATGTGATTGCAAAAAATGATACAGGAGTACTTGTTGCCCCTCCTGGCTCTGGTAAAACAGTTATGGGTTGTTGGTTAATTGCAAAACGAAAAACGTCCACGCTTGTTTTGGTCCATAGATCGCAACTTCTTGAACAGTGGAAGAATCAAATTACCAACTTCCTCGGTATAGAACCAAAAAAGATTGGCACCATCAAAGGCTCAAGAAAGAAACAAACACTTGAAATAGACGTTGGCATGCTTCCAACTTTAGCAAAAATTGAAAATCCCGAAGAGATCTTGTCTCAGTACGGTCAGATTATCATTGATGAGTGTCATCACATTCCTGCTGTCTCTTTTGAGTCTGTATTAAAGAAAATTCCAGCTAAGTACGTTCTTGGGTTGACTGCCACTCCCTATCGTAAAGACGGACACCAGGCAATTATTCATATGCAATGCGGCCCAATTCGACATGAAATGAAAGAATTGAATAACTTTGAGTTAGCAAAGAGAGTAATTGTTCGTGAAACTGATTTTAAAATGCCTGAAGCCGCTGGTCCACAACCTCCAATTCATGAGGTTTGGGAGAAGCTAGTTGCAGATGAGAATCGTCTTGAACTAGTCGCCCATGACCTAAGAGAGTCCATAGAAGAAGGTCGCTTTCCTTTGGTGATTTCGGAGCGCAAAGAACATCTGGCATTGCTTTCTAAAGTTTTTGATTCAAAGTTGAGCGATTTAAACGCTAAGGGATTTGTACTGGTAGGAGGAATGGGAAAAAGAGCGATGGCCGCGGCCCTTGCAGAAATTGAAAACGCCCCTGAAAATGATATGAAACCTTACATCCTAGCTACTGGTTCATTTATTGGGGAGGGCTTTGACCTCCCTTCATTGGATACGCTTATTATTGGAATGCCAGTTTCTTTTAAAGGAAAGTTGATTCAGTATGCTGGCCGTCTTCACAGATCAAGTCCTGGAAAATCTGAAGCTCGAATTTATGACTATCTTGATGGCTCCAGTGCCTTAACGGTTTCTATGTTTAAGAAGCGAGTTTTGGCTTACAAGAAGATGGGTTATCAAATTCATACAGAGGAAGGAACAAAGGCAAGCCGAATAAGCAAGCGCCAACGCGATTTTTTTTCACAAGGCTCCGATAATTTAATACAGGCACGGGGGTCACTATGATCGTCCATACAATTCTGTATGTAGCTGATCAAAAGAAGAGTACCGATTTTTATTCCCTCATCCTTGAACTAAATCCAACGCTCAATGTACCAGGAATGACAGAGTTTCAGCTTTCTGAAAAACACGTTCTTGGTTTAATGCCAGAGACAGGAATTAAAGGGCTCCTCGGAGACAAGATGCCTGATCCCAAAAAGGCTTCAGGAGTTCCCCGTGTAGAACTCTATATGAGAGTGGCATCACCAGAATCATATTTTGAGAGAGCGAAAGAGTTTGGGCTATTGAATTAAGTCCAATACAGGAGCGGGGCTGGGGAGATCAAGCCGGATATGTTATGGACCATGACGGACATATTTTGGCTTTTGCTTCTCAAAAAAAATAAAATTCCGTCTATCTTAGTAAGTCTTCTCAAGAATTTAGCGTAAACCATAAGCGGGCCATGCCAGCGTCCAAGGATCGTTGGAACACCAGATTGCTTAATGGCTCGTCGCATAAATTCGGGCATACATTTTCGTCATAATTTGTATTTACTTGTTTCTAATAGTCATTAATAATGAGTCATCCATCCAGGGGGCTTACTTTATGAATATGCAAGAGCGATGGTTGTCAGTTGATGAAATCGCAGAACATTTAGGTGTTTCAAAGGAGTCGATCTATCGTTGGCTCGAACGTCGGAAGATGCCAGCTCATAAAGTAGGCAGACAGTGGAAGTTTCAGGTGTCCGAAGTTGACCAGTGGGTTAAGGCAGGCGAAGCCGCTGAAACCACTGGTGATAGCAGTCCTTTAGTTGAAGGAGCTGCAGATGCAACTTGAGTTATTTAGAAACAAAGAAACAAACAAAATCGTAAATGTAGCTTCAGTGCCCCAGAGAAGTCCCTTTAGGTATCCTGGTGGCAAGACTTGGTTCGTCCCTACTTTGCGAAGATGGCTTATGTCCAAATCTCGGGCACCAGAGCTATTGGTTGAACCATTTGCAGGAGGCGGGATAGTTGGTCTTACAGCAGCCTTCGATAACCTAGCTAAAAAAGTTTTACTCGTTGAACTGGATGAAGAAGTAGCGGCTGTTTGGAAAATCTTAGTTTACGGAGATTATGAAAAGCTCGCTAAGAAAATACTCAATTTTGAAATGACCCTTGAAAATGCAAAGAGAACTCTTGAGAAAAAACCTCGATCCACTGACGAAAGAGCATTTCAAACTATTTTGAGAAATAGAGTGAGTCATGGTGGCATCATGGCGCCTGGCTCCGGATTGATCAAAAATGGGGAAAATGGGCGAGGTATTTCTTCTCGCTGGTATCCGGAAACTTTGGCTAAAAGAATAATGAGTATTGGGACAATAAGATCAAAACTTGAGTTCAAGCAAGGTGATGCATTTGAAGCCATAGAAGAATTTCTGGATGATAAGCAAACGGTCTATTTTGTCGACCCACCTTATACCGCTGCTGGCAAAAGAGCTGGAAGACGACTGTACAGTCACCATGAACTTGATCATGAAAAATTATTTTCTACCTTTAAAAAAGCTAAAGGCGATTTCATATTTACTTACGATGATTCGGAGGAGTTAAAGCAACTTGCCCAAAAGAATAAATTTCAAACACAACTCATTCCGATGAAAAATACCCACCACGCCAAGATGACAGAATTGGTTATTGGGAAAGATCTCAAATGGCTAAGTTAAAAAAATCTCATCCGAATCATCCTCTAGCTGAAGTCTTTGGTTACAAAACAACTGACTTCAGTGCAAAAGCAAAAAAGAGCCGTGACGAAGAGCTTTGCATGCATCACAACAATGTTCCCCGATGCACAAAAGATAAGAAAGATACCCCTCTCGGTGTTTGCAGTATGTATAGCAACGGTGATGTAGTGTGTATTTGTCCTATTCGCTTTCGTGAGGGATGGAAAATTGCCGAAGATGCAGCTGATTTTTTCTTTGGAAGTAGTAAGGGATGTACTGCCCTTAAAGAAGTTAGATTGAAAGAAAAAACCGGAGCGTCTGCAGGTAATATTGATCTAGTTATTGCTAAACATAATTCATCAGGAAAAGTTCTTGATTTTGGTGCTGTAGAAATACAGTCAGTTTATGTGTCTGGGAACATACGCAATCCATTTGAATACTATATGGAGGACCCAAAGAAGCGAGCGAGAATGGACTGGTCTAAAGAAAAATTTTATCCTCGCCCAGATTTTCTTTCTTCATCTAGAAAACGTTTGGCACCTCAGCTTATATATAAGGGACAAATACTTAAAGCTTGGGGAAAGAAAATGGCCATTGTTGTCGATAGGCCATTTTTCAACACATTACCTGAGATTAATCGTGTTGATATGGATAAAGCTGACATCTGTTGGCTGGTGTACGAACTAAAGGAAAATAAATCCAAAACTAAATATGAACTAACATTATATGAAAAAGTATACACGTCTTGGGAAGATGTTTTTAAGAGTATCGCAAACCCCGCAATTGGTGATGTCAGTGAATTTATTTCTATTCTTGAGAGAAAACTCCAGCCACTACTTCATGAGCACACTAAAGATCATTTAATATCCGTTCACGATTGGGCATCACCATGAAAAACATAAGCGATTTAAAGGGCGAAAAATCTAATGGCAAAACATCTGAAAAACCTCACATTCTTTGCTATGTTTTAGCCTTTGCAGAAAAAATTTAGGAGATTATTTAATAGTGGGCCTTTCACAAAAAGACAAGCTGATTGCATTGGGGGCTGGCACCCTTGCGGACCTTCTTATAGAAATAGCAAGTGATAGTGAATCAGCAAACAACAAAGTTCATCGAGCCATATCCAGCCAAACTCAAAACGTAAAGTTATTTAAGGAAAAATTAAAATATTATAAAAGTGATGGTCGAAGGTATGTCCCTTGGAAGCACTCGTCTTCTTTTGCGCGCGAAATTTCAGATTTGATTGAAGATATTAAAGTTGGAGCATCCAACCCTAAGGAGGGCATTCAACTCCTCTTTGAATTTTACAAAACAGATGAACCTATTTTTAATATGGTCGATGACTCCAGTGGGTCTGTAGGCGATGTCTTTAGATATGATGCCTTGGAGCTCTTCGTTCAATTTGCCAAGAAAATACCGGATAAAACTGAGTTATTGAATTCCATAATAGATTTAATTCGAAATGACGGATATGGAGTAAGGGATTGTCTTATAGATGAGGCTCATCGGTACTTGAATCCAACAGAACTCAGGAAAATGTTTGAACTGTTGAAAAATGATTCAAAAAAAGGTTCATCGGAATCAAATGCTTCGGATTGGAAGCTTCCTCATCTTGCAAAACAGATGAAAGATGCACCTTTATTTGAAAAATTGACCCGCAAGAGGCTTGGCGAAAATATTAACGGCAAGTTCCTGGTGGAAATCGCAGAGGTTTATTTTTTGGCGGGTGATTTAAATAAAGCCCAGGAGATATTGAACCAGGTCCCTGAAAATGACTCATTTTCCTCTTATGAAAAAAACAACTTGCAGAAGCAGCTATTTAAGTCCACTGGCAAGATAGATCAACTGATCGCGAGTTTGGAAAAAGATTTTAAAGATCATTACTCCAAGTCTACCCTTGAAGAACTTTTGACAGTCGTGGGACAAGACAAAAGAGAAAAGCACTGCTCTGCCGCCATAAAGGACATCACAGCAAATAGAAAATGGAATCCATCACACGCCGAATTTCTCACCTACTGCGAAGCCTATGATGAGACTGAAAACTACGTTTTAAGGCATGCGGCATCGTTGGATGGGGACCGATATTATTCATTACTCCCATTGGCTAGGGTGATGGAGGAGAATGAAAAGCATCTTGTAGCGAGTTTAATTTACAGGGCCTTGTTAGATTCAATTCTCAGACGAGCCAAGTCGAAGATCTACCATCATGGTGTGGACTATCTCCGCAAGCTTGAACGCCTGAATAAGAATATCACCGATTGGTCGACCTTTCCGACTCATAGCCAATATTTCCAATCTCTCAAACAGGCACATGCCAGGAAGTCAGGATTTTGGAGTCGATATTCAGAATAAATGTCTCGCCGACCGTCACCAAAGAGAAGAGAAGCTAAGCTAAGGAGATGGAATTGAAAGAGCTAAAAGTAGACATAGATGAGTTGGTTGACATCATGGAAAATAACTCTGCGGATTATGACCATTTTCATTATCTGGACCAAGAGACTGGTGAAATATTATTTGTGATGGCTGACGTCCAAAATTTAGTCGATGAAAATGTTCAAGAGGGAATAGACGGCTTACCTGAGTGGCAGAAGGACCAAGTTGAAGATGCCAAACGGATCAGCTCCGACGAAGAAGGACGCTACTTGCATATACCACGAATTGAAAGCCACGATGCCTATCGATTCATGGACGATTTTGCCAACGACGTTGAATCCGATGAACTTCGTGAAAAACTCCAAATAGCGCTTGATGGGCAAGGCGCCTTCAGGCTGTTTAAGAATGTGCTGTATGAGTATCCGGCAGAGCAGGCCAAGTGGTTTCGATATCATAATGAAAGGGTAAAAAGGGAAGTGATCGATTGGCTTTTATCAAATAGCATTAAACCAAAGTGATGACATCTCTAAAGTTCACCCTGAATGACACCAAATATGAGTAGACATATTGAAATTTAAATACGCTCTAGAACCAAAACTGCTTATATTCAGATGTTTTCAGGGCCGTTAGAATTTTTGTCATTTTAGCATCTGGTTTAATAGCTTCAATTTCCCGAATTCTCAAAGTGCCAGTGTCAATTTCATAAACCCATATACGATAGATACGCGTTGGACTTTCCTTAAACATAACATACGAGAAATGGCCACCAAAAGGGCTTCGTTCCATCTTCAGTGTTAAAAAGTGAAGATCAAATAGCGGTGAAAAATTCCTTTCACCTGAGAACTCTTCGCTACATGCGATGCAGTCTTTTCTGCGATCCACAAGTCTTTTAAAATTATCTTTAATCGACTTATTCTCAATGTGATTTTTTAAACAGTTAAGATTTTTTTTATTTGTAGATATAGGGCGGCCAACACAAAGTGAAGGTTCACTTGCAAAAGTAGAACTCCCAATTGAGACAAATAAAAGTAAGGCTAGTTTAG
>JAGRAA010000054.1 GCA_020435185.1 Bdellovibrionales bacterium
AAAAAAGAAAACTGTTGTTCTTCTTTAGGGATTTCTTTATTGGGATCATCGCCATACATTTTGACGTAGCCCCCAAGAGGAATCAGGGAGAGGCAATATGTGGTGTCACCTTTTTTGTACTGTAATATTTTTTTGCCGAAGCCCAACGAAAACACTTCAACGCGAACTCCAAAAAACTTAGCTACTATAAAGTGGCCAAATTCGTGTACAAAAATAAGTACGCCGAGCAATAAAAAGAATGGTCCAATGGTCGTTAAAATAGAGTGTATAAATTGCATAATGATCCTTTTCTAACTTCTATTTTAAAGTTTGTAGGGCGGGTAATGCAATATAGAAAAAGTAAAATGCGGGAGCTGCAAAATAAACACCATCTAGACGGTCTAAAACTCCACCATGGCCCGGAAGCAAGGTTCCAGAGTCCTTAACTTTTGATGATCTTTTAATCAATGACTCAAAAAAATCTCCAAATTGAGCCAAAATAGCAATTCCCAACGTGGCCGATAGGTTATAGAAAATAGGTGTATCAATTTGAAACAGGTAAAGAAAACTGACCCCAATAGCCACCGAAAAAACAGCTCCACCGATGGCTCCCTCTACGGTTTTTCCAGGAGATATAGTAGGGGCAATTTTTGTTTTTCCTATAGATGAACCGACAAAGTAGGCAGCAATATCTCCAGCAAAGACAATTCCCAAGAGAGTCAAGAGTAAATATTCCCCGTTTGGTTGGTCAAAAATTTTAATTATAAAACTGGGAAAAACAGAAGTGTATAAAAAGCCGATTAGTGAGGACGTCATAAATCGTTTTATATCTTCAATAGACTTAGAGTTTTGTAAATAGACCATGCAAAACGAAACATAAAGACAAAGAACAACCACAATGAGGCTGAGGAGAGGTCTTTCATAAAAGCTAAGCATATATTGAAGAAAAAAATTAGTGCCCAGAAAAATAGACAAGAAGAGTTTGCTAGAAACAACAGATTGCATTTCCATTTTATAGTATTCATGGCTGCCTAACAAAAAAATGACAAGTCCAAAACTCATCACACCAATTTTGGCAAAAAACAAATAGGTTAAGGACAATAACAATACGAGGGCTAATGCAGAAAAAACTCTCACTTTTAACTGAGTCATCAATAGCTCCTCTAATGAGTTATATTGTTAGGTTGAAATTCGTTGTTAGGATCCACTCGACCAAATCGTCTATCGCGTCTATGAAAGTACTGAACGGCCTCTGAAAGATCCTTATCAGAAATATCCGGCCAAAATTTATTAATAAAATAGAGTTCGCAATAGGCCGCCTGCCATAAATAAAAATTAGAAATACGTAACTCACCACTCGTTCTAATGATTAAATCAGGATCTTTTAAATCAAAAGTGCTGAGATGGTTTTGAATAGTTTCTTCTGATATGTCCTCTGGTTTAATTTGACCAGTTAAAGACTTGTCAACGATGGCCTTCACGCAATTGGTTATATCTTGTCGTCCACTATAAGAAACGGCAAAAACCAATTTCATTCCGTTGTTGGATGAGGTTTTTTCTTCAATTTCTTTTATTACATTTCTTGTTTCAGCGGGGAGTTGGGAAGTGTTTCCAATACACGAAAACTGTATGTTGTTTTCTTGTAATAGTTTTAGTTCACGCTTTAAATTTCTAGAAAGTAAATTCATCAAAAATTGCGTTTCCATTTTTGGTCGTTGCCAGTTCTCGGTACTAAAGGCAAAAAGACTGAGGGTTTTGATGTTATTTTGCACGCAAAATTTGATGGTATTTTTAGCAACACGAGCACCACGAAGGTGGCCCCAAACCCTGTTGTGGCCCCTTTGTTTGGCCCAACGGCCATTCCCGTCCATAATGATTGCAAGGTGATCTAGTTGAGACAAATCAATAGCCTTAAATTGTAAGAAGATCTTTTTCTTTTTCAGCAGAAATTTTGTCTACACTCTCAATATATTGATCGGTAATTTTTTGAATTCTATCTACTGATTTTTTTTGTTCATCTTCGCCAATTTCTTTGTCTTTTAACATTTTTTTAATGATGTCGTTGGCATTTCTTCTGCCCATACGTACAGACACTCGCGCCTCTTCTGCAATTTTTTTTACATTTTTCACGAGGTCTTTTCTTCGCTCTTCCGTTAATTCAGGGACTTTTAGGCGAATAACTTTTCCGTCGTTTTGTGGCGACATACCTAAATTACTTTTTACGATCGCTGCCTCTATGTCTTTTAAAATATTGACTTCCCATGGGGCTATCATAAAAGAACGGGCATCTGGGCAAGAAAGTGACGCGACCTGATTTAAGGGAGTGGATGAGCCATAATAATCTACATGTACAGAATCAAGCATCGAGACATTAGCTCTACCCGTTCTAACTTTTTTTAATTCGTTATTTAAAGATTCAATAGCTCTTTTCATTTCTGATTCAGCTTCTGAGATGATAGTTTCTAACATAATATATCCCTTCTAACGAACTCTATTACTTTATCATAGTTCCTATGTGTTCTCCGCTTACAGCTTTAGCTATATTTCCCGGAGTGGTTAAATTAAAGGTAAGGATAGGGAGTTTATTATCCATGCAAAGACTTGTTGCCGTAGAGTCCATAACCTTTAAGCCCTTATTTAAAACGTCAATGTAGGATAGGTCTTCAAATTTGACTGCATCACTATGAATCATAGGATCTTTATCATAGATGCCGTCAACCTTAGTAGCTTTCATGATAATATCTGCGTTGATTTCCATGGCTCGTAATGCCGCAGCTGTATCAGTAGTAAAGTATGGATTTCCTGTTCCTGCCGCAAAGATAACAATACGTCCTTTTTCTAAATGACGTATTGCTCGTCGGCGTATATAGGGCTCAGAAATTTCAGCCATTTCGATAGCAGACTGAACGCGAGTGTTTAATCCATGTTTTTCAAATGAGTCTTGTAAAGCTAGGGCGTTTATACAAGTTGCTAACATACCCATATAATCCGAACTGGCTCGGTCCATTCCTTTTGCTGAGGCAGCAATTCCTCTAAAGATATTGCCACCACCAATAACAACACCAACTTGAACTCCCAGAGCAACGGCTTCGACAACGTCTTTAGAAATAGCTTCGATCGTTTTAAGATCAATGCCAAAACCATTATCTCCGGCGAGAGCTTCGCCACTAAGTTTCAGTAAAATTCTCTTATATTTGGATGCCAAATTAGTTTCCTTTAACTTGAGCGGCAACTTCATCAGCGAAGTTCTCTTGCTTTTTCTCAATGCCTTCACCAAGTTGATATCGAGCAAAACGACGAATAACAATGTTCTCACCTATTTTTGCTATAAACTCCTGAAGCATGTCTCCGACTGTTTTGTCTGGGTTTTTAACGAATTTTTGATCAAGAAGGCAGATTTCAGCAGCCCATTTTTTAATTTGACCTTCTAAAATCTTTTCAAGAAATTCAGCCTTTTTGCCTTCTTCGAGGGCTTTTGCTCGAAGAATTTCTTTTTCAGCTTCAATAGCACTGTCTGGAATTTCGTTAGTGGAAACATATTGTGGTCCAAGAGCGGCAATGTGCATTGCAATGTCTCTTGTAAAGGCCACAAAGTCATCATTTCTAGCAACAAAATCAGTTTCTGAATTTACTTCGAGTAGAACACCGATTGTTCCTCCGGCGTGAATATAAGAAGTCACCAAACCCTCAGCGGCAATACGTCCCGCTTTTTTTGCGGCTTTACTTAAACCTTTTTTTCTTAACCAGTTTACAGCTTCTTCAAGATCACCATTAACCTCTTGTAGGGCTTTTTTACAATCAAGCATTCCTGCGTTTGTTTTTTCTCTTAACTCTTTAACCATTGCTGCGCTAATAGCCATTTTTAAAAACCTTTCGTTTTAAACATTAAAAATATCAATCTTAATTTTCTTCAGTATCAGCGTCCGTATCATCATCTTGTTTTTCGTCTAATTCCATTTGAATTTCGACTTCTTCAGCCATACCTGCGGCAACCATTTTTCTTCCTCGAGCGACTTTAACCACGGAAGGACCTTCTCCAGAAAGATCTTCTTGTTTGCCCTCAGCCGCAGCTTTTTCTTCGGCTTTATCCACTTGCTTATCAGATTGTTCTCTGATTTTTTGCTCCCACTCTTTTTGTCCTTCTAAGAAAGATTCAGCGATGAGGTTAGTAAAAAGGCTAATGGATCGAATAGCATCATCGTTTCCGGGAATTGGAAAATCAACTTCATTTGGATCAGTGTTTGTATCGGCAATAGCAACAACGGGGATACCTAAACGACGAGCTTCTTTTACAGCAATGTGTTCTTTGTTTAAATCAACAACGAACATAGCTGAAGGGGCTTCTTTCATGTCCTTTATGCCGTCTAAGAAAGAGCAAAGTTTTTCGTACTCTTTTTCAATTTTTCCACGTTCTTTTTTTGAATAAAAATTAAGCTCACCTTTTTCACGCATTTGATCGATCTTTTTTAGGCGATCTATTCTCATTTTAATTGTAGAAAAGTTAGTAAGAGTGCCGCCCAACCATCTTTTAGTGACATAGTATTGCCCACACTTTTCAGCAGCCTCAACAACTGGCTCTACAGCTTGTTTTTTTGTGCCAACAAAAATAAGACGTCCACCTTTTGAAGACATGTCTTTGATAAACTTTGCCGCTTTTCTGGCTTTGGCTACCGATTTTTGTAAATCAATAATGTGAATTCCACCTCTGTTTGTATAAACATAAGGTTTCATGCTGGGGTTCCAGCGAGAGGTTTGGTGTCCGAAATGCACACCGGCGTCGAGCATTTCTTTCATATTATTTGTTGCCATATTGTACCTCTCTGGTTTGGCCTCCCTCCGCTACGAGGCTGTCTTGGAAAAACAGCCTCTTGAGTACTTGCGCACCAAAGAGTTAGCGAAGGTGTGTAATTATATAGTGGTTGGTGTTTAACACAGAGCCTAAACTGAGTCCAGCATTTTGAGGAAAGACCTTATATTTGAACTTCATTTTGAGGGGCTACTGTTTCTGAATGTGCCACA
>JAGRAA010000055.1 GCA_020435185.1 Bdellovibrionales bacterium
ACAAAAACAAATGAAGAGTTTTTAAATTCTATGGGTGCTAAGTAAGTATTTGAAAATACTTACTTAAATAAAAATTTAAAAAAAATCCTTTAAAATAATGTAATGCATTAAAATGATGTGGATAAACTTGTGCATAAGTTTGTTTTCCACACCTTATCCACAAAAGACATCCTTGTTTTGTAGGGATTTTTTTCGAAATATTTTTTAGGAAAGAAAGATTTATCATGATTTTTCTCAGTGGGTAAAGAAAAATTTTGAAAAAATTATAAAATTTTTTAATTGCACTCATAATAAGCAATTGTTTTTGTGGTGAGTTATAAAATGCATTTAATTATAAAATGCATTTATATAGATGACTATCTATAGGTTAGACCAAGAATTTTTTTTAATGAATTCTTAGTCATTTGATTTCAATTTAACATAGTAATGATTCTAGTCGGGCGAGTGACATGCTGAAGAAATTAGAAGAAGTGAGTAAAAAATATGAAAGGCTTACACAGGAGCTACAGCGTCCTGGTGTAACAGATAATCAAAATGAGTATAAAAAACTCATGAAGGATCTTGCTCAAATTGAACCCATTCATCAAAAGTATCAAGCCTATGAAAAGGTATTAGCCGAAATACAATCTAATAAAGATTTAATAGCTAATGAAAAAGATCAAGAGATCAGAGCGTTGGCTAAAGAAGAGCTTCCAGAACTAGAGGTTCAAAAGGGTGAGTTAGAAGACCAGCTAAAAATCTTATTGCTTCCTAAAGATCCTAATGACGAAAAGAATATTATTCTGGAGATTCGTGCCGGTGCCGGAGGAGATGAAGCGAGTCTGTTCGCTGAAGAATTATTTAGGGCTTACAGTTACTATGCCAGCAAGAAAGGTTGGGTGATGAAGCTTATCTCTACGTCACCAGGAAATGCTGGTGGAGTCAAAGAGGTTATAGCGAGTATTTCTGGAGCGAGTGTATACAGTATAATGAAATATGAAAGTGGTGTGCATAGAGTTCAACGGGTTCCTAAGACAGAATCTCAGGGTCGTGTACACACCTCAACAATAACTGTTGCTGTCATTCCTGAGGCTGAAGAAGTGGATGTAAAAATAAATCCTAACGATCTTAGAATAGACGTTTACAGGTCGAGTGGGCATGGTGGTCAATCTGTAAATACAACAGATTCAGCGGTTAGAGTGACCCATTTGCCAACCGGGTTAGTCGTGACCTGTCAGGATGGGAAATCTCAATTATCAAATAAGGAACAGGCACTTAAGGTTTTGTATTCACGACTTCAAGCCATCGAAGAAGAAAAGGCTGTGAGAGAGGCATCGGATGCGAGATTAGCTCAAATCGGAACAGGTGATCGTTCGGAAAGAATTCGTACTTATAATTTTCCTCAATCTAGAATTACTGATCATAGAATAGGCTTAACGATACACTCTCTTGCTGAAGTCATGGGTGGAGAATTTACTAACTTGATTGAACCTTTGATTACCTATTACCAAGCTGAGTCACTAAAAAAGCAATCGGAAGTTCACGCGTGATATTAAAAGATATACTTGAGAAGACTACCCATTTTTTTAAAGGCAAAGACTTTGAATCTCCTCGGTTGGATGCCGAACTGCTTATTGCTGATGTTTTAAATTTTTCTAGAATAGAACTTTATACTAACCATCTGTATCCATTAGATAGTGATCAAGTTCAAAAATGCAGAGACCATGTAGTAAGGAGAGGTAAAGGAGAGCCTGTCGCTTACATTTTGGGTTATAAAGATTTTTATAGATCTAGGTTTTTTGTAACCCCTAATGTGTTGATTCCTCGTCCTGAAACCGAAATTTTGGTAGAATCAGCTGTTGAATGGATTAAAAAAACCGGGAAGGGTTCCGATATCATTATTGCAGATTTTGGTGCTGGATCGGGGTGCGTGGGGCTAAGCTTAGCAAAAGAAATCCCTAATGCAAAAGTCTATTTATTCGATATTTCATCTTCGGCATTAGATTTGGCTAGAAAAAACTCTGTTCAATTAAATATAGAAGATAGAATAAATTTTGTGCAAGGAGATATCAATCAAATAGATAAAAGTGAGTTAGGTTTTGAATTCGATTTAATTGTAGCTAACCCACCTTATATAGATAAAGGGTCTTTTGATTTTGATCCTCTTGTAAAGGAATATGAACCTAATGAAGCGTTATTTTCTGATGAAAAAGGGTTGTTTGATGAAAAAAATTGGGCGGCTAAGGCTTTTGATTGGTTGACTCCCGATGGGGCTTACTTCACAGAAATAGGTTTTGACCAAGGAGACTTTTTAAAAGAGCACTTTGAGCAAGAGTTGCAGTTTCAAAAAGTAAAAATTTTAAAAGATTACTCTAATTTTGATCGTTTAATTGTGGCTTCTAAGTCGTCCTCACTGGATGCATAATATGAAAAAGAGGTAAATATGGATAAAATGTGTGTAGCGAAAAGCCCGGCGCTAAAGGGAGAGGTTCACACCAGTGGAGCTAAGAATTCAGCGTTGCCGTTGTTATTTTCTACTCTGTTATGCGATGGCGAACATGTTTTTCACAACGTTCCTCAGCTTATGGATATTCATTCGACGAAGAGTTTGCTTGAAAGTTTTAATTGTGAAGTTTCAATGAGTGGTGATGTGGCAAAAATCTATGTGAAGCCTCCCGCTAAAGTCGAAGCTCAGTATGATTTCGTAAGAAAAATGCGAGCCAGTATTTTGTGTTTGGGACCATTATTAAGCCGATATGGAGAAGCGGTTGTCAGTCTACCAGGAGGATGTGCTATTGGATCAAGACCGATTAATCTTCATTTGGAAGGTCTTGAAACTTTGGGTGCTGAGATTTCTGTTGAAAAAGGGTATGTCATCGCAAAATGTAAAAAATTAAAGGGTGAAAGAATTAGCTTTGAAAATCCCACGGTGGGAGGAACAGAAAACTTAATGATGGCCGCCACATTGGCCGAGGGTGAAACAATTATTGAAAACGCGGCTAAAGAACCGGAGATAGTGGATTTGGCTGATTACTTGAGAAAAATGGGCGCTAAAATAGAAGGAGATGGGACGAGCATTATAAAGATTGAGGGTGTGGATCAATTGCGCCCCTCTGAGCATCGAGTAATCCCTGATAGAATTGAGGCAGGAACGCTTCTTATTGCTGGAGCGATAACCGGTGGTGAGGTGACCGTTGAAAGTTGTGTACCCAGCCACTTGGATGCTCTTATTTACAAATTAAAAGAAAGCGGATTTGAAATTTATCAAGAGAAAGAAAGTATAACCATTAAAGGTCGAAATAATTGGGGTGGTGTGGATATTACCACGGCTCCGCATCCTGCATTTCCGACGGATTTGCAGGCTCAATTTATGGCGTTGATGGCCGTAGCAGAAGGAACAAGTGTTATCACAGAGTCTGTGTTTGAAAATAGATTCATGCATGTTCAGGAGCTGGTGAGAATGAATGCGAATATAACTCCAAAAACAAGAGTGGCTATTGTTAGGGGAAAACCCGGATGCCTACAAGGAGCTCCCGTTATGGCTACCGATTTAAGGGCTAGTGCTTGTCTTGTTTTGGCAGGCCTAGTCGCCGAAGGTGAGACTACGGTAAATAGAATTTATCATTTAGACAGAGGCTACGAAAAGTTAGAGGAAAAACTCACCAAATTGGGTGCAAAAATACAAAGAGTTAAGTAGCTGTCGGATAGGGTCGGGGTTTTTATAAATCCTTATTTGAACCCTTGGAAAATCATCAAAGATTGAACTATTATATAGGGTTAGAGAATAGTTTGGAGATTTTGGTGAATAAGGTTCAGAGATGGATAGTTAAAGACTCAAAGGGGCGGTTACAGGGCCCCTACACCACTCAGCAGATTCTACAAAAAATCTCATTCGGAGAAATTGGAGGTGAAGAATATATTTCACCTTATCCGGGAACAAATTGGGTTCCTATTTCTCAAGAGCCAGATTTTTTTGATCATTTATTAAAAGTGTTGGCCAATTTAAATGATGACCAGATAGAAGTGGTCCATGAAGAAGAAAATTTTGATGGTCCTTTAGATAGCGACCACGCCCATCCTCCTTCTGATGATAGAAATGAAAAAAAAGAATCTTTAGAAGATAAAACAGTAAATATTGGAACCGATAAATCAGGTCACTCAGAAACCGTAAAGATAAATGTTACTCAAGAGAAAAAAGAAAAGGCACATGGACCTACTTCTGATCATGTTATTCGCGAGCCAAAAACGGGAAACAGAGAAAGAGTTAAAGAAGAAAAAACAAAGAGAGCGAAAAAATATAAGAAAAAAAGTTCGGATGATGATGTTATTGAATTGGAAGATCAAAAAGAACTGGATAAAAAAGAAAAACTTAAACAGGCTAAAATACCTTTAATCTCGCTAGTTGTGATTGTCGTGATTATTGGAGTTTGGTTATTTTTACCTAATTCTAATAGCAGGGCCACGAAATTGATTTTTCCAAAAAAGAAATCAGTAAAGATTTCAAAAGAAGAAGAAGAAGCGTTAATTCAAAAGGCAGAGTTGAACATTCAAAAAGATACTCATAAAAATTATGTTAATGCTCAATCCTATATCGTAAAGTCTTTAGAGGGAAATATTAAGAATACGAAGAGTTGGGCGTTGCTCTGTTTAACATATCTTGAGCTGTGGCCTTATGTTGATCAAAGTGCTGAAGACTATAATAAGCTATTAAAAGCTACTCGCGTTTCTAGAAAATTAGACTCTGCAGGGCCGAATGGATCGACTTGTCAGGCAGTGAACTTAATATTGACGTCGAAATTAGAAGAGGCACGATTAGAGATTAAATCTATTTTAGATAGGTACGGTTCAGGTCAATATCCCCCAGTTGTTTTTTACTATTTAAAAGCCATAGAGTTAGCGAGTACTGGGCAGAATGAATTGGCAATTAACTATTTGGATTCAGCTCAAAAACTATGGCCGTCTTGGCTTCGACCTTACGTATTTCAGGCACAGCTTTATAAAAAAATGCAACAGTATACTCCTGCCTACAATGTCTTAAGTAAAGTATTGCGAGCTAGTCCTCAGCATAAAGTGGCTCAAATAGAATTGGCAGAGCTAGAGTTTAAAAATTTTGGTCATTTAGAGTCAGCCTATACAAGACTGAATAATGTCTTGGCGACAAAAGATTTGGCGCCAAACTCGGTGATGGCTAAAGGTTTTTTTGTTCAAGCACAACTTCATGCAAAATATGACAATCTAGATCAGGCTCTTGATGCGGCTAAGAAGGCGTATCAATTAGACCCAGGAAACCAGACGATTAAAAATTTTGTTTTAGAATTAGGAAGTGCGGCAGATATTTCTACGGCTAATGTGGACGTTAGGCAATTGATAGTAGAGGGGGATCAATTTTTTAGAAGTGGAAAAGTTCAGGCGGCATCTGCCAATTATAAAACAGCGTTTGAAATAGATCCTCATAATAGCATTGCGGCCTATAAAGCAGCTCAAACTCTTTGGGAGTTGGGGTTTTCTGAGCAAGCTGTGAAGTGGTTAAATAAATCTATACAAGCAGATCCAAAAAATATTGATGCTTATATTTTGCAGGCAGAGTATCAGGCTAAAAGATATAATTTTAGAGGAGCGAGAAAAGTATTGGCGGTAGCTGCGAAGGTATCTCCTAAAAATTATAAAGTTTATAGAGGGTATGCTAAGGTTGAGCTGATCAGACGAGATGCCAAAGGTGCGATTAGTTTTGCTCAAAAGGCTTTGAATTTATATAGCACTGATGTTGAAACCCAAATTATTATGGCTAAGGCAAATCTGTTGCTCAATCAAGCGGGTGATGCAAATAGAATTGCCTTCGACTCGGCCACAAAGGCCATAGAGATAGATTTTAATAACCGTGAAGCTCAAATCGTATATGCACAGGCTTACGCTAGACAAGAAGGAGTAGATGCAGGAATTCATTATTTAAGTAGATTGATTAACACTTACCCAGAGCTGCTTGATTATAGAATAGCTTTAGGCAAAATGTTGATTGATGATCAACGATATAAAGAAGCGGTGGAGACTTTATTGGCGGCGCTGAATATTCAACCACGATCAAAAGAGGCTCATCTAAATCTTGGAACAGCCTATAGATTATATGGAAAATTTGATTATGCTTTGAAAAGTTATTTGAAGGCGGCAGAATTAGATCCAGCAGATGCTGAGGCGTTATTTAATGCGGGGTTATTATATTTACAGATTCAAAATGCGAAACAGGCAAGAAGTCAGTTTGAGCGTGCTCAATTGATTAATCCTAGGTATCCGTTAATTCATTATTATATTGGAGAGTCCTTATTTTTAATGAAAGATTATCAGGGAGCCATTGACGAAGCGACAAAAGAAATTCGTGTTAATCCAAAGCTTCCTCAGCCCTATATTTTAATAGCTAGAGCCCATACTAAAATGAAGAATTATAGTCTTTGTGCTCAAGAGTATCAAAAGGCTATTAAAATTAGTCAACTTTCTGGTGAGAATTATATAAACGTAGCTTATTGCTATCGTCTAAGTGGTAGTTTGGATGAAGCTCGTCTTATGTTAGAAAAAGCGAATAAAGTTGAAAGTGGTAATCCTTTAATACATAAAGAGTTTGGAGCATTGTTTGAGACACTTGGAGAATATAGAGAAGCAATAAAGTCTTACGAGACTTATCTTATTTTAGATCCTGCGGCTAAAGATAGAGCGTTGATTGAAAGTCGGATAAGGATCCTTGGGGATAAAACCTTATAATGAAAGAGAGGCGTCAATGAGTCAGTATATGCAGAACATGCAATTGAAATTAAAAAGCTCATCAAATGGAATGGTATTGTTAGGGTTTAAGCTTTTATCGGGGCTTATTTTGGGCCTTACCTTTGCTCTTATTGGAGAGGAAATCATTGGATATGGAAAATTTTCATTTACTTTTGTTGTGATTCTCAGCATTTTTGGTTTGTTACGAATAGCTAAAAAATGGAGATATGTGGGCGTCTTTGTTTTTGATTTGGTTTGTGTTTTGATTGGCTTGTTGCTAAGAATGTATATTTTAATAGCTCCAGGGGCCTAGGAGAGATAGATGATTGATGTAAAATTATTAGAAAAAGATCCTGAATTTGCGCAGCGATATAAAGAAAGCCTTGTTCACAGAGGAGTTTCTCCAGAGGATTATGAAAAGATCCATGAGATTAATAAGAAGAGAAAAAAGTTAATCTCTGAAGCAGAAACTTTAAGAGCCGATCAAAACAAGATTAGCAAAGATGTTGCTAAATTGAAAAAAGAGGGAGAGGACGCTACTCAACTCTTGAAGCAACTCCAAGATCTGAGTCATCAAGTAAAAGGCTCTATGGCTGAGGCTGAGCAGACAGATCAAGAACTCAAAGATTATATGTTGAGCCTTCCAAATATTTGTCATCCCGAAACCCCGGTCGGCAAAAGTGAAGAAGATAATGTTGTTATTCATTCAAAAGGTGAGGCCGCTGAGTTTAAATTTGAAGTTAAAGATCATGTTACTTTGGGTGAGAGTTTAAAAATTTTAGATTTTGAAAGACCTGGAAAAGTGACTGGGGCAAGATTTAGTTTTCTGAGAGGGATGGGCTCTCGATTAGAAAGGGCATTGATTCAGTTTATGTTAGATCTTCACGTCGACGAAAATGGCTATGAAGAAATGATTCCACCCTTTGTCGTGAATAGTCAAAGCATGTTAGGGACCGGACAGCTTCCGAAGTTTGCAGCGGATTCATTTAAACTAGAAGGATTTGATTATTTTTTAGTTCCTACAGCTGAGGTTCCTGTCACTAATTTTTATGCTGGAGAAATGTTGGCTGAAGAAGACTTGCCGATAAGTTTTTGTGCATACACTCCTTGTTTTCGTTCAGAAGCGGGTAGTTACGGAAAAGATACCCGAGGATTGTTTAGGCAACATCAATTTAATAAGGTGGAGCTGGTGAAATTTGCTCATCCTGACCATTCTTACGAAGAGCATGAAAAGTTGACTTCTAACGCTGAGAAGGTTTTGGAGCTTTTGGAGCTCCCTTTTAGACGAGTCGCTTTGTGTACTGGAGATATTGGGTTTAGTGCGGCAAAATGTTACGACTTAGAGGTTTGGCTGCCAGGTCAGGGAAAGTACAGAGAAATTAGTTCTTGCTCCAACTTTGAGGATTTTCAGGCTCGAAGAGCAAACATTCGATTTAAGTCAGGAAACGGCAAGCCGCGTTATGTGCATACATTAAATGGCTCTGGACTTGCGGTAGGTCGTACTTTGATAGCAATTTTGGAGAACTTTCAAAACGAAGATGGGTCGATCAAAATTCCATCGGTGCTTCAACGATATATGGGTGGTAAGACTGAAATCCGTTAAAAAAACGGTTGATTCACCGGGGAAGTATAAGTAATTTAGCGGTTTCAAATTATAGCGGAGAGCTGGCAGAGTGGTTGAATGCACTGGTCTTGAAAACCAGCAGGCGTTAATAGCGTCTCCGGGGTTCGAATCCCTGGCTCTCCGCCATCTTTAGCGGAAACCACGTATATAAATCGCTTGAATTATTTTGTAGCTAAAATTTTTATAGCTAAAATTTGTAAATCAATTTTAGCTGATGTAATTGAGTATCGCTAAAGATAGAAAAAATAAAAGTAGAAAAAAGGTGGAAAAATGAGTTTGTCGAAAGAGTTTAAAGATTTTGCCATGAGAGGCAATGTTGTAGATATGGCTGTGGGGATTGTCATTGGTGGCGCCTTCGGAAAAATAGTCAGCGGTTTTGTAGCAAATATAGTTATGCCTCCGTTAGGTGTACTTATTGGTGGGGTAGATTTTAAAGATCTTGCCATTACATTAAAAGAAGCTTCTGGTGATCAAGCCGCCGTTGTTATGCAATATGGATTATTTGTTCAATCCGTTGTCGACTTTTTAATTATTTCTTTCGCCATTTTCATGGTTGTAAAGGCTATGAATTCTTTTAAGAAAAAAGAAGAGGCCACTCCTAGTGAGCCCCCAGCGCCTACAAAGCAAGAGGTTTTGCTTGAAGAGATTCGTGATTTATTAAAGAAATAATCGGTTTTCAAATAGGTATGTTTTTAGAGTCATAGTCAAAGTGACTTCACATAATTTATGATTTTATCGTAATCCCCCGATCTTTTTAACTCTTCTCTATCTATCGGGTTTGGAGGCATGAGGTTGTTCTCTAATTTATAGAGAAGAGTAGTTTTCAATGCACTGACTTTTTCTATAACTTGGTCTTCAGAGCCGAGAAGAAACTGAGGTGGAAAGCTTAGTCCAGCAGCATGACACTTATGACATCGACGAGAAAGTATATTGAGCGTAGGGGTTTTAAAAATAGGTAGGGAAGGTCCTGAAAAAAGAGTTTTCTCCGGCGTAGTTTTATTCATCCAATGAGCGTAAATTTGAGCTTTAGGAGAGCCGATTTTATCGAGCAAAGTAAACATTACCTTTGGGCCATCAATAGCCCCGCGATCAAATATAGGATTGTCTTCTTTATACAATTGAATAAGCGTATCCGATATTTGTTGTACGGTATTAAAGGCTTCTCTGAGAATTTTAAAATCTACACGAGAAAAGGCTTTGAGCGACTGAAAAACATCGGACGTAGAAATGGGCAGAGTTCTTTTGGTGGCAGGATTGTCGAATCCAGATAGATTATAAATATTGGATATGATCTCTTTAAGGGCTTCAGGATGAGTTACTGTTTCTGTTGGACCTCCATACTTTGTAACGATAGAGGTGGCTTTCATATCAAAAGCGGTTAAAAAAGAGCTGAATTTTTTTTGAGTCATAAGAGGAGACTCAGAGATTACCTTATTCGCATAAGATATATAATCGGTGTCTGGTAAGCTGGTTTTAGCTAGTGTTTTCAAAAGTAATCCAAGCCTACAGGCTCTATCTGCACCGCAGCCAATCGCCCATATCCTTTCAGAAAAGGCGAGGTCGTTGGATTCTCGAACGAAGGAGTCAAAGACCGCAAGTTGCTCAATGGTTTTGCCTTCTCCAAAAAGATCTTTGATAAACTCATTTCTGGACATCCCATTAATAGCAAGACGAGCATCAAGTAGGCGGCCCATGATGCCAAAACTTGTATCGGCCCATGCGGGTGGGGAGAAAATAGGCGCCTGTCCTTGATGACAAGAGAGGCATTTTCCTCTGTCTACGTAAAACGCTTTTGGAGAAGAGCTGTAGTCTGTAATTATTTGGTATTCAAAGCGTCCAGCCTCGTCATTAAAGCTAATCACTTCTAATTGATCTTTGGCTTCTACGTATCCAAAAAATATCTTTCCAAGCAAAATGGAATAAGAATCATCAACATTGAACGGGGTAAAAACGATCCTAGGGTTTAGCAACGGATTATAGCTTAGATCTTGCGGTCGTTGTAGGGAACGGCTAAAGGGGAGATTGGTATGGACAAATTGGGTTTCAAGGCCAAGAGGCTGAGAAAACTGACTTAAGGGATAGGGGATTGTATATACCGTGCGACCATTTTTGTTGGTAGTAGAGAAAACTTTGTCAAAGAGAGAGCTGCCTACTGTGGGGATATTTGGGCCGTGGTCATTTTCGTTTTCAGGGATATGGTTCCCTTCAGCATATACGTTGGTCATGCAAAAGAATAAAAAGCAAACACACATTGTCTTAATCATAGATTCTCCCCATATTCAGATTTAATCACCCTTAGAAGTCGAGAGACAAGGTCAAAATGCGTATGAAATGAGCTTTGAGGAAATTAATATATTGATCTCATTGAGTTTATATCAAAAATTTAAGTAAAATATTTTTTTATATAATAGGTCTGTAAATAATTCTGTGTTTTGATGACGAAGTCACTTCTTGTTTGTTAAACCCGAACAAGGAGAATTTCTCATGAACAAAGACTCAGACAACAAGTTTCTCTTCGATCCTGAAAAAGTTAACGAAGCGTTGAAATCAGCAAAAAGCATGGACGACCTTTTTGCCGAAGGTGGCGCCCTTCAACTCATGCTCAAAAACTCAATGGAGACGATGCTCAAGGCAGAGCTTGAAGATCATCTTGGCTACTCCGTGTTTACTCATAGATAAATCGTACTAAGGAGCAGAGAGTCAGATAACAATGTATTGAGTGTCGGCATGCTAATTGCCCTTACAGAAGATCAAAACTCTCTCAGACCGCTTAAAATCAATTTTAACAGGTAGAGAGGTTGACACATGTATGACAATTTTTGACAAAGGAGAAAATAATGACCTTAAAACAAGTGACTTTGGCTTTAGCCATCAGTTTACTGGCACATTTTGCTGGTGCAGAAGAACCTCCAAAGTATCTGAACTCATGTTATCAGGACGATGAATTGCACTTAGTTGAAGCTCCTACCCTCCAACCATCCATTTGGTGCGAAAAAGCAGGACTCCAAGTAGAGCGAGCTTCCGATCGTCAAAGACGAATGGCTGAGTTGCTCGAAAGCTTAAAAAGCTATACCCCGTATTCTTCTGGCGAGTACCTTCGAGTTCTCACAAACGATGAAATGCTACGTTATTTAAGCGACAAATAACAGAATCGGATCAAATTTTTAAGTTCTGTTAAGCTTAGACTGCCGGAATCTTTTTTCTGAGAGAACATAAGTTCAGCAAAACTAGTTCAAGTTATCAAGGGTTGGCCATTGGGCTGGTGGTCAGCTCGAAAAAAACTTGCACCAGTTACAGATTTTCGCTAGACCTAATCACGCAAGGAGTGTTGGATTCACTCATACACAAAATTTCTTACAGTCTCTATATAATAGCAAGTTTATTTTATTTCGTTTTCTGAAATTCTAGCCATTAAGACATAATTTAATATTTTTTTATCTTCGTTGGTTATATCGACAAATTTTAATTTTTTCGTAATCTCTTGTATGGATTTTTTTTCTCGTTTTATTAACAGTGCAATAGCCTCATCAAAAAAGGAAGCTGAGCCGATTACTTGGTCCCCTAATTCAATTTCGATAGATTTATTTTTCCAATTAGAAAGAAGCACTTTTCTGAACTTCAATCCAGCGTCTCTAGAGATTATATCTTGTCCACAAATATCTCTTACATTTAATCTCATTAAAAAAGTTCCTCTATCTGTTTATTATTTAAGATTTCATCAAACCCACCTTTAGATGGGTTAAATTGTATATCTACACAAGTGCCATGAAAGGGTAATTTTGTTTTCCATATTTTATAGTCGCTTTTGTCATATCTGTAATTTACCCGAGCATAGTTGGAAATTATACTGAGTCGTCCTTTGTTAAATTTCAGTATATCTTGAATTAACTTATAACCTTTTCCGCCATCTCTTTTTATTCTAGTAGTAAGACCTTTTCGATGTTGTTCTTCGAAAGCTTTTACGTCAGTGTCTAATTCTGGATATCTAGTTCGTAGTTTTGTGGGTATTCCCACGCCAAAATCAAGGCAAACTAAATGTAAATAAGAAGAGTTTGGCCATCTTCCGATACAAATATAAGCACGTTGGTCACCACTGTGGTCAATTGCATTAGTAAGAAGTTCCGATAAGACGAGTCTCATAGATCCCTTGGTGTCTTCTCCAAATTTGAGCTCTTTTTGGAGCAAAACGAGCATCCTGTCTATGAACATATTGTTGTTTGACGTAATTCTTGCGAGCTGAAATTTATTATTACCTATTTCAAAATCGGTAATTTTGTTTTTTTGAATAGAGTCATTAATTATGTCGACTACTGATTTTATTTTTCTATTGGATTTATATCGTATAACCAACTTTTGATTATTTTCTAAAGAAATATCGGCCAGCCCGCATAAAAAAGATATTGATAGAGAGTCTAACTCAATAGTTTCAGTTAAGTTGAATTCAACCTGAGTATCTTTTGTTGCTATTACTTTGTTGGCTAGTTTTACTAAGGAGTGTGCGTACTTTAGTTTTGGAGATTTTGGGAACGAAAAGGCCTTCATTTAAAGAATGATAAAACATTGCGGGAATAAAGTATATAACTAATTGAAATTACTTATATTTAAAATATTATTTATGCTATTAAAATAAAATATATTAGTTATTTCATATAGATATATTCCCGTAATATTTTATTTCTAGTTCCGGTTTTTTTGCCTTTTTAGATAATTTATTT
>JAGRAA010000056.1 GCA_020435185.1 Bdellovibrionales bacterium
TTTATTTAAAAATATAAGGGGTCTCATGAGCTCTAAATTATTATCAGGGTTTTTACCCTTCTCTTTATTCGAACGAACCATTTGAGCGGTAAAAATTCTTACGGAGGACGTTCTTTTAGCAGAAAAGTGAGTGAGAGCTTGCAAGATACTGCCTGTTTCAGCACGATAGGGGTTTCTCTGAACAAATCTTAATAAGTCTAAGGCATTTTCATCCCCGATGATAACAGGCTTATGGTTAAGAACATGAGTTGCTAAAATAACCTGTTGAAGCTTGTCAGTGACTTTTTGAGGAGACCATTCACTACTTTGGATGAGGCTCTCATCCTTTTTCAACTTTGCAAAGGGGTACAGGCAAGCATAGTTGGCCCATGTCATCGAAGAGGAAAAAAATAGAATAGTGAATAACAAAGGCGAGGTCGAGGGTTTAAGTTTATATTTATTAAATCTCATATCATCTCAATTTTTCTTAATTAATTGATCTTACAAGCAATAGTTTTAGATCATTTTCACTCAAAGGAGATTTTACAATCATTTCAGCTCGTCGGTTTATGCGCGCGATAATTTTTGCTGATTTTGGCTCTAAGTCTGCTCGTCCAGAAGTGCTAATCACGGAAGGGCTTACTCCCGCATTCACAAGATAGACTTTTAAACGATCAGCTCTTTTTTTAGAGAGTTTTTTGTTAATTTTGTAGGAGCCAATGCTATCAGTGTGTCCTTTCACCGTAATTTCAGTAAAGGCTTCAGGGTTTTTACTCAAGGCAGAAGCAATTTTTTTAATAGTGCCTTGATCTTGCCGATCTAAAGTGGATTTTCCTAAGTCAAATTCAACTGTTTTTAAATTTATTCTATACTCCCCTTTAGCTATTTGCTTTATGTCAAAATGCTCTTCCTCGATGTCTGATCGACTTTCGACCATAGGCCGAGAGGCATACTGAGCAGGGGCCTGAGAGGGAGTTGGTCCAAAGCCTATTTGCAATCCTACGAAAGTTAAAAAAGCGGCTCCATCAACATTGGTACTTATAAGGCCCTTGATCATAAGCTTATAGAGAATCTCACCTTCTAAAAAATCTCTTGTGGCCGCTGCCCCTATAAAAGGACTCATATCGCTATTAGAATTGAGTTCCACTCCGGTATTCAAAATAAGACTTAGAGTTGGACCCACTTGCCAATAAGGGGTGATTTTATAACCAGAGGTCCAATCTAGTTTAATTCGAGTGAGATACTCCCAATTGTTAGTGTCTAAATTTTCAAATCGGTGAATTCCGAAGAAGCCTTGATGCATCCATTGAGAGGTATAATAAGCAGCTCCCACCCCTAGTTGTTCTTGTAATCCAGAATCGTTTAAAATATCTGTAGAAAAATGATAAGCTCCTAATCCAACTTCTCCCAAGTACCACAACCCTTCTGGCTGTGAGGCAAAAGAAGATTCTGAGGGAAGAGACTCAATTAACGTGGCAGCAAACCCAGATAAGGGCATGGACATCATTAAAACAAAAACTATGGCTTTCATGGCTTCAACTCCTTCTTATTCAAACTAAGAGCAAAATAAATGCCATATCCTATTGAAATACTGTGGGTTTTTATAAAAATTTTGTGTGAAAAACACAGTAAAAGTGACGTAAATTGGCTTTATAAAAGGTACGGACACACTTTGGTGTCCATATGGCGTCATCGTAAGTTTTTTATCATTCAAATCTCTTGATGCCTTTGTAGTTACTTGATGCAGAATGGACACCAAAGTGTGTCCGTACCTTTTGGATTATATAAATCCCATAAGGCTGGGATTTTCTATAGCTATCGCTTTATAGGCTTTAAGATCTTCTGGATGATCAATATCTCTCCCGCCCTCAGGAAGATGGACTAAGCTATACTCACGCTCTACGATAAACTTTTTAGCGCCTTGGGCGAAGGGGATATCAATCAAATCGTCTATACAAGAATTTGTAAAAATAGCAGGAGCCCCTAAGGTGTGGCTATAGGTGCTCGCTGAAATCTTTTGACCGCGGTCTTTTTCAAATTTTTTAATGAGCTTACTAATGTGTCGGGATTGCACATCCACTTGATCTACCAGACAGATAATTAAGCCTGAATAGTTCTTTCTTGTCTGCTGCACCTGATAATAAATAGCAGCTGCCGAAATAGAGCTTCCCATACCTTTCCACCAATTTTTATTATGAATGATGTTTACTTTCTGAGGGTTTAACGCCATTTGTATCACATCATGATGAGCTCCGATGACCACAGCTATGTCAATGTTTTGAGATAAAGTTTTTAATTTAGCAAATTCTTTAACTCTATTTCTTATTAAGGGTTCACCTTGATAGTTTATCAATTGCTTTATGGCTCCGAATCGTTTGGATTCACCGGCAGCAAGTAAAACAAGTAAATAGTTTTTCATAGTACAAAGTCCTTCACTCGGGTCATCGACGGAGAAGCTCCGATCGTTTTTATTGTATTTTCCTCTAAGATGAATTGGCAATGATGAACCATAGAAAGAGCAATTTCTCTGGGATTTTTACCCATAACAGGAAGTCCAACTGGACCAAAGATGGTGTTACTCTGATGAGGAGATGGCTCCCGATTATAGATGGTCTTTAAATCTTCAAAGAGTTTTTGCTTTCTTTTTTGTGGCCCTAGAAGCCCAATAAACTTTAAACTCCCTTCAAGGAGTTTGTTAAGTATTCCTAAATCGTATTCGTAATTGTGGCTCATAATAAAAGCACAAGAAAAACGACTTACCTCTAAGGAGTCTTCTAATCGATGAAGGCAGGGAGCATCTAACCACATCGGATGCTCTATAAGCGAACTCCTAAAGTCGATGACAGAGGACCTCCAACCCAAAAATTGTGTCAATTGATAAAGAGCCAAAGAATCAGGATGAGCTCCTACGATCAGGGCATTTGGAACAGGCTTGGTCTCTTCCACAAAAAGGTCTTCATTGAAATCATCAGGAGTTGAAAAATGAGGTGTATATCTATGTCGTTGAAGAGGGCTATATGCGGCGAAGTCATGAACTAAAAATCCAGGTTTTTCGACTCCTAAAAAATGTAAAAGTAAATCTCCTTCTTTAATATTTAGTGGTAAAAGATCTATAAAGATAGAAAGTTCCCCTTCGCAACCAGCTCCACTTCCAAAAAAACGATCTTCAGGAGATCTTGTATTTAAAATTATTTTTTTTGAAACTCCCGAGCGAATGACCTCTTGAGCATGAAGCACAATTTCAGGCTCTAAACACCCACCAGAAATTAAACCCACACTCTCTCCCTCTGAATCAATGAGCTTTTTCGTACCAACCGTGCTGTATCCCGAGCCTGTTTTTTTAAAAAGCAAAGCATAAGCAAGTGTTTTAGAGCTTGAAGTCTCATTTCTATGTCTTCGAAAAAACTCTAGATACTCACTATAGGTGGCCATCAACTCAACCTCAAAGGAAGTGATCTTAAGCGAACTCCAGAGGCCTTAAAAACAGCATTGGCGACTGCTGCTGCTATAGGAGGAAGCCCTGGCTCACCAACTCCAGTGGGGTCTTCATCGCTTTCTATGATGCTGACCTTAATCTCTGGAGATTGAGAAATTCTTAAGGGTTCATAGTCATGAAAGTTACTCTGAACAACGCCTCCGTTTTCTATGGTGATCTCACCATTCAACACAGCAGAAAGACCATATATCACAGCGGATCGCAGCTGTGTTTGCACTACTGTGGGATTGACTGCAAATCCGCAATCTACGGCACAGTACACTTTATCCACAAAGATTTGCTTATTTTCGACCCTGACTTCCGCCACTTCTGCCACATGGGTATTAAAGGATTTATGATAAGCAATACCCTGGTGCACTCCAGCCTTTTTTCCCCAGTTTGAAATCTCTGCCACTCTTTTCAGAACACCTAAAGCTCTAGGATGTTTTTTTAACAAATCTATCCTAGCGGCATAAGGATCTAGTTCTGCTTCAGAGCAAAGTTCATCCAAAAAACCTTCAGTCACAAACCCTTGAATAGAGTGCCCTACGGATCTCCAGAAGTGAATCGGAACAGCTATGTCTTCTTGTACGAACATTCTTATATTTTTATGTTCTATGGAGTATGGGATATCCGAACCCTCTTGTAGAGTAGGTGCTCCCATAAATTTTTTAGCCCCTTTTCCAGCCCATTGAGACGCAAAATCAGGAACCCACTCGCCCATAATATGAGGCATCCATTGAGGTATTCTTAGTCCCATAATAGATTGACCTGCATATTTATGTTGCCAACCTAAAATTTTACCCTTTTCCACAGACCCTTTAAAATGATGATAGCTAATGGGTCGCATGGGCGAGTGCTGCATATCATCCTCTCTGCTCCACATCAACTTTACCGGCCTTTTTAATTTTTTAGAAACTTCTACAGCTTCAAGGTTGTAATCTAAGGTAGATCTTCGTCCAAACCCTCCTCCTAAGAATTTGGTGGTATGAACAAAAACCTTTTCTCTGGGTAAGC
>JAGRAA010000057.1 GCA_020435185.1 Bdellovibrionales bacterium
CTCTAGCAAAAGGAACACCTTGAGCTACACATTGATCAATAATGTTATTTGCAACTTCGGCCAATCGATAAACATTTGATTCTCGAGATCTGTAATCACCACCTTTAATGGTATCATAAAAAAGATTCCATACTGAATCGCCGTCATTGGGGTAGTTTTTAGCAGCATTTATTCCCCCTTGAGCAGCAATAGAGTGAGCTCTTCTCGCTGAATCTTGAATACAAAATGCTTTTACATTGTAACCTAATTCCGCCAAGGTGGCTGCAGCAGACGAACCAGCCAATCCTGTGCCCACAACAATAACATTAAACTTTCTTTTATTTGCCGGGTTAACTCTTTTAAGGTCAAAACGATGCTTTTCCCATCTAGATGACAAATCTCCACTTGGCTCATTTGATTTTAATTTTTCACTCATAATTATCTGTCCTTAAAGTATTAATATAAAAAGTAAACATAAAGAGGTTGGCTAATAAATCCAAACGCAATAAAGGCCGCAAAAAAATAACTCAACCAAGCGATCTTAGGTTCATATTTAGGATGGTTGAATCCAAGGGTTCTAATACTGGATTGTAAGCCATGACTAAGATGCATTCCTAAAACTAACAGACACATAATATAACCAACCACGTAAACAGGATCTCGAAATACCTCCACGATGAGTTTATGAAGATCTCTCATTTGAACACCGCCATAGGTGACTTCGTAAAAAGTACCTAATTTAAATGTCAATATATGAAGAACAAGAAATACCGCAATAATGATTCCCTGATACCACATAGATTTTGTCACATTAGATGTTTCTTTATCACCTGTTGCCGCCATTGCATATTTAACAGGTCGAGCGTTTCTGTTTTTAAGATTAACAATTGTGGCCAGAGATAGATGACCTAAAAAGATCAATAACAATCCCACTTCCGCCAAATAAAGGAGCGGATTTGAAACCAAAGCATAAGAGTATTTATTATAAACTTCAGGACCTAAAAAAATGAGAAAATTACCTAAAACATGACTGAGTAAAAATCCGCTAAGAGCGAGTCCTGTTATACCAACGAGTTGTTTGCGTCCTATTGTAGACTTAAAAAAAGAAATTTGAGCCATATAATACCTTTGATGTCTAAATTGATATTGAGAGTATCTGTAAATTACTCTTTACTTTTTAAAGTGTCTTTCGTTTGAACACTGCGTCAGCCTTCTTTTAACTCCTGAGCTTTGCCTTTTTGTTTTGTTCTATATATAAGAATTGCAAAATGAAGGAGTAATCAATGGCAATTTACGTTTGTATCAAACAAGTTCCTGATACTGAAACCAAAATAAAGTTAAATGATTCAAAAAGTGGCATTGACCCTAACGGCGTAAAGTGGATTATGAATCCTTATGATGAATTTGCTGTGGAAGAGGCGCTTAAATTAAAAACGAGTAACAATGAAAAAGTAGTTATTTTCAGCGTTGGCCCCAAGAAAAGGATTGTGGACAGCATAAGAACTGCTCTTGCCATGGGAGCCGATGAAGGTGTTGCTATCGACGCCCCTGAAGATCTAGACAGCTTTATTACTGCAAAAGCGCTGGCCGCAGCAATAAAGGCCGAAGGTGAAGAGTTTTCTCAAATTTTCACAGGAAAATTGGCTATCGATTTTAACCAATCTAGCGTGAGCCAGCAGTTGGCAGAATTCTTGGGAATTCCTCATGCCACTGTCGTCACTCAATATAGCCCTGAAGACGGTCGCGTCACAGTTCACCGTGAAATAGAAGGTGGTTCAAAAGAAATTATGCAGCTGATAGGTAAAAATTTAGTCGCAGCCAATAAAGGATTAAACTCTCCACGATATGCAAGTTTGCCAGGCATTATGAAAGCGAAGAAAAAGCCTTTAAAGGAGACCGATCTCGCGTCATTGGGCGTTTCTGCGGAAGACGCTAAATCTGTTTACACAAATTATGAATTACCGCCAGAGAAGCCTCCAGTAAAAATGTTGGAAGGAGATGCTGAAAGTATGTCTAAACAATTAGCATCATTGCTTAGAGAAGAAGCGAAAGTTATTTAAGGAGTATTTATGTCTAAAGTTTTAGTGTTTTGTGAAATCTCAAATTCAAAAATAAAAAAAGGCAGTTTAGAATTACTCTCTACTGCTAAAAATTCTAACTCAGAAATTTCTGCTCTCTGTGTTGGACCCCAAGCTAAAAACCTTGCGGGAGAATTAAGCAAATATGGAGCTCAGCAAGTTTTTATTTGTGATAGTGTGGACCTTGAACACTATAATCCCGAGAGTTATTCGCAAGTTTTACAAAAAGCAATCAACGGCTCTGGAGCCAAAATCATTCTTGGATCCGCGTCGACTTTAGCTCGAGATTTATTTCCTAGAGTAGCCACAAAGCTTAGTGGGGGTATAGCTAGCGATTGCGTTCATTTAGAAATTAATGGCGACAACGTGATCACTCGAAAACCTCTTTATGCAGGAAAATGTTCTGCCCAAGTAGAGTTTAAAAGTGACTATAAATTTGTTCTTATGAGAGCTAACCAACTCCCGGTTAATAGCCCCGAAGAAGGGGCCTCAGCTCCCGTCGAAGACATCAACCTAGAACCCATGGATCTTAAAACCATTATTAAAGAAGTTGTTCATGGGACCAGTGAAAAATTAGACTTAACCGAAGCCAATATTATTGTCTCTGGTGGAAGAGGATTAAAAGATGCTGAAAGCTTTAAAACTCTTTTAGAGCCTTTGGCTGACACATTAGGAGCAACACTTGGTGCCTCTCGCGCAATTGTAGACGCTGGTTGGGTAGACCACGGAATGCAAGTAGGACAAACTGGTAAAACTGTAGGCCCCTCTCTTTATATTGCTTGTGGGATTAGTGGCGCTATACAACATTTAGCGGGAATGCAAGACAGTAAGGTAATTGTCGCTATTAATAGTGATCCAGATGCTCCAATTTTTAAAAAAGCAACTTATGGTCTTGTGGGAGACGCTTTTGAAATTGTCCCCAAGCTTACCGAAGAATTTAAAAAACTATTACACCATTAACTTGAATGAAAAAATGGCTTCGTAGAGCCGTGTTACCACGGCTCATTTATTGGTTTTATCAACTTCATTTTGTGACATGGAAATTTAATATTCATGAGCATGAAGAACTTGTTCATAGAATTAAAACCAATCAAGGGTTTATTTTGGCACATTGGCATGGCGATGAGCTTTGCCTCCTCCATTGCATTAAAAAATACAGATTAGCTTCAATGGTTTCTAAAAGTAGCGACGGTGAACTTATGGCTTATATGGTGAACAAATTGGGAGGATACCCGGCGCGAGGATCTTCTTCTCGAAGTGGTTCCTCTGCCTTAAAAGAATTGATCAGGCTTTGTAAAAAAGGACGCTCAACAAGTATCGCGGTAGATGGTCCCAAAGGACCTATCTACGAAGTAAAACCCGGAGTTTTAGAGCTTTCAAGGCTTTCTGGACTGCCCATATTCCCAATTTCTTGTGCTACATCCTCTGCCTTTCACTTTAAAAAATCTTGGAACAAAACCTATTTACCTAAACTCTTCGCAAAAGTGGAAGTCGTTGTAGGCCCCTCTTTCTCTGTTGAGCTGAGTAAAGAAGCTATTCGAAACCAAAGTCTATGCCCGACACTTGCTGATCATATAAATTTTGCTAAGCAGCAAGCCCTTAGTCTTATTGCGAAAAATTAAAACCAGTGATATTCTTTCTGCAACGCAATATTCGTTTGAGAATATTTTGTCGGGAAATACGCTGAGGAATCTATGCTAAAATTTATTATGCGAATGTCACTTTCAATCTACATCGTCTCGTTATTTAGTACGTCTGTTTTTGCTCAAACCGTAGCCACTGTTAATGGCCGACAAATCTCCTTAAAAGAGTTTAAAGAAAAATATAAACAAACAGAATCTACTTTTAATCGACCAACTCCCGAAGTTTTTTTAGAAGACTTAGTAAGATATGAAGTTGGGGTACAAGAAGCTGAAAAAAGAAAACTTAGAAACGATCCAATTATTAAGGAAAGAGTTCGACAAGAAATGTACAAACTTCTCCTTGAAAATGAATTGGCTAAGAAAATAAAAACGATCCAAGTCACTGAACGCGAAATGAGACAGGAATACAAGAAAAATCCAGAAATTA
>JAGRAA010000058.1:0-771 GCA_020435185.1 Bdellovibrionales bacterium
AGACTATTCTAAAGAGGATATTGATCTTCTTATTAAGGCCTACGACTTTTCAAAAAAAGCTCATGAGGGTCAAGTTCGCCGTAGCGGTGAGCCTTATATATTACATCCATTGAGCGTAGCGAGTATTCTTTCTGAATTAAGATTGGATATGGCGACCATAGTGACGGGTCTTTTACACGATACGGTGGAAGACACAGAAGTGAGTGTCACTGAAATAGAAGGGCAATTTGGGCCTTCTGTGGCTCATTTGGTGGATGGGGTCACAAAAATCACACAAATGAAATTTAGAAATACCCATGAAAAACAGGGCGAGAACATTAGAAAAATGATTGTCGCTATGGGGAAAGATGTTCGTGTAATTTTAGTAAAATTGGCAGATCGACTCCACAATATGAGAACCTTAAATCATATGCCCTACCAAAAACAGGCGAGGATCGCTCAAGAAACTCTAGACATTTACGCTCCCTTAGCGAGTCGACTAGGTATTCACTCTGTAAAAACAGAATTAGAGGATTTGAGTTTTAGGTATGCCTATCCTGATATGTATTATGAGTTGGCTCAAAAGATCGCGAAGAAAAAGAAAGAGCGAGAAAAATACATTGAGGATGTAAAGCGAATTATTGCTGTTGAAGTCAAAGAAAAAACAAAGCTCACTGTTGAGGTCACTGGAAGGCCAAAGCATTTGTATTCGATTTATAAAAAAATGCAGATGAATAATTTGGAATTCGAACAGATCTTCGATGTTCTAGCATTTAGAATATGCGTACAGAC
>JAGRAA010000058.1:830-6498 GCA_020435185.1 Bdellovibrionales bacterium
TTTAAAGACTTCATTGCAATGCCGAAGGCGAATAATTATCAAAGCTTGCACACTACGGTCATAGGCCCAGGAGCCGAAAGAATTGAAGTGCAAATTAGAACCTTTGATATGCATTTAGTGGCAGAAAGAGGGATCGCAGCTCACTGGTCTTATAAAGAAGAGTCTCGAGGATCTGGAAAAGGCACAAAAGTTGATGCTATTGAAAAATACAATTGGTTGCGTGAACTTATTCAAATGCATAAGAATACGCAAAGTTCAGATGAGTTTTTAGAAAATGTAAAAACGGATTTATTTGATTCTGAGATTTATGTTTTTACACCCAAGGGAGAAATTCGAGAATTCCCGGACGGGGCTACTCCGATTGATTTTGCTTATAGTATTCATACCGATGTAGGAAATCGCATTGTTGCCGCTCGAGTGAATGGGAAGCTGGTTTCTCTCAAGCACAAGTTGCAAAATGGAGATAACATAGAGGTTCTGACGGGTAACAACCAAACCCCGTCAAAGGATTGGTTGAATTTTTGTGTGACCTCTAAAGCAAAATCACGAATTCGTTATCATGTTAAAAAAGAACAGAGGGATCGAGCTCAAATTCTGGGGCAGGAGCTTCTTGAAAAGACCTTTCGTAAGAATGGATATCGAGCCTCAAAGCTCTTTAAAGGGGAAGATTTTGAACACTACCTGAAAGATCAGGGTTGTCCTAATCTGGAGGAACTCTATATCAAAGTTGGTTTTGGTAAAATCACTCCAAAGAATGTATTAGTGGCATTGGCTCCGGCGGATATCTCTGAAGCAGAAAAAGACATCAAGCGAGAAGAGATTGGAAAAAACTTTTTGCAAAAAGCCTTTGAAGCGGCTGTGACTAAAAAGAAAAAAAGTTCATCTTTGATTGAAGTGGATGGAATGAGTGATGTTTTAGTGAGATTTGCAAAGTGTTGCCATCCTATTCCGGGTGATCCCATTTTAGGTTTTATTACTTTAGGACGAGGAATTGTGATTCATCGATCGGATTGCCCAAAAGCCTTTGAATTCGATCAGGATAGATTGGTTGATGTAGAGTGGAATGTCTCTGAAAAATCTTCTGTGGATCGTCAGGTAAAGGTGAGAGTGGTCAGTCATGATAAGGCCGGCCTATTAAGAAGTATGACTGAAGTGTTTCATAGTATGGGTGTGAATATTCACAATGCTCAAATCAAAACAACCAAAGACGATAAAGCCATTTGTATTTTTGATATTTCGGTAAAAGACATTAGTCACCTCAATCAAACATTAGAAGCCTTACAAAAACTCAAAGGCGTTATTGCCGTCACTCGAATGACAAAGGCTTAATTATTGCCAGACTTAGAGGATTTTTCTACGGCCATTGAGGAATCACCGAAAAGCTTTTTGTCTGCAAGAGTGGACTCTAGTCGAGGATCTTTTTTACAGTCAGACTGTAAGGCTATGGCAAGAGAAAGACTGTTGTCCCTTTTTGGTTGGGTTCTATTCTCTTTAAAGTTTAAGGTTGGCTGGCTACCTTTTTGGTTAGAATCTTTTTGTTCTGTTTGTGATGCATTAATTAGTGGCATCAAGAGTAAATGACTAAAAGGATTGTTGGGCATATAGGGTGAATAGACTTTAGGGTTAAAAGGCCCTCCAGGGTTAAAAGATCCTCCTATATGGACTTCTGTATTTCTTAAATAATTTTCTAAAAGTTTAGAAGATCTTTTTTCAAAATCATCCTCACATTTAGTCGCCCCTGGATTTGTTTTAAAAAAGTTGTCTAGTTGATGGCATAAATCGGTGTCAAATAATTGAGAACGAGTAAGAAGGGAGTTTTTTTCAGCTTGAGTGTTGACTTCAATTCCAGTAGAGGGGAAGCATTTGCCGTTTTGAACATCAAATTGATAGGTGCGTGTATTAGTATGGTGAGAGTTACCTGATTGAAGTGGAGGAAAGTTTTTTTCAATACTGTATAGTTGGCCATTAGATCGGGTGACTATTATTGTTTCAGATCCGAATGGAGTTGAGATTTGTAATGTATCCTGAAAAAAACCATTTCCAACATCTTTATTAAGATTATATGCGGTCTTTGAGTATCCCTTGCCGACATAGTCCTCTAGATGTTGCTTATCGAGTTGACCGTTAGATTTAAACTTGAGAAGGTCTTTAAATTCAGGATCGTTCTGAACAAAGGAGTTACAATGACTCATATCACTGGCGTAAACCGATAAAGAAAGTATACTAGCGGTAAGAATTAAAATTAAATGTTTCATGCCGTATCGATCGGTATAAAAATAGGATTTCTAAACTTAACTTTAGTAGAGTTATTTAAGAATAAAGATTCTTTTTTACTCTGCATTGCAAATTATATCAAAACTGATCATTCAGTTGCCAATTATAATCGGTATAATCTATTTCAAATTGTTTACTTTGAATTAATTTTTTTTGAGACTCATTCAAAGCAAGAGAGTCCTGATTTTTAACAATAAAATCAATTAAAGAATGGTATCCTCTTAGGCCTTTTTTGAAATCATCTTCATACCAGTCAAAAATCTTAGATAAATAAACAGTTTTCTTTTTTTCATCGACATAATTTCTAGATCGATCCTTCAAGAAATTAACTTGAGCTGCCTCCAACTGTTGATTCAGATGATCAGCTGTGAAGGCGTGGTCTTGTAGAGCAGGGCAGCCAATGGACGCACAATTAACAGCAAAATGAATTCTTGGGTCATTGTATAGTTTTTTGTAGTTGTCGAAGCCACTTTTTGCGCCACGAATATAGCCATGTTCGATTTCATCTAAAGTAGATTCCTTTCCAAAGAGTGTGAATAGCTTTTGACTCCAAGGAGAGGTAAAACTCGGAAATCCTTTTCTCAGAGATTTAATGGAGTTTCCATCTTCTTTTAGTTCTTTATAGTGGGATTTGATTAATCTCAGGGTGAGGGCATTGTAAAGGTTGATAAAAAAGGCGAGTTTTTCACTTTGACGAAAAGATTGGAGATCTTTTTTTGAAGTCTTTAAAAGGTTATTTACAACAACATTAAGCTCTGACAGATCAATTTTGTTGTAGTTCACTTTAGATTTTGTGTTTTCTTTGTTGTAGATCACACCGGTTTTTAAAATTTTACTCCATTCGACATATTGATGATCAAAAGCGAAACAAATGGAAGGGGCAACGCAAACAATGAGGAGAATAATTTTTTTTAACATTTTAAAATCCAAAGAGTAGGCCTAGAGAAACGATAATGGCGCTGGTATTGACGTCTTGTGAAGGAGGGAATATCCCGTATCCCACCTCAAAAGGAATTCCCATAGAAGGCGACCAGCGATAGTCAAACCCAAGCTTAGGAATTAATATTCCTGTGTTCGTTATACTTTCTTTGTTTAAGGCTGTAGTGCCATCGCTGCTCATAGGGATAAGGGCTTCATAGCCGAGTCCGAGCCAAACGTTGAAACTGCCACCAAAGTTGTAGCGAGCCGTTCCGCCGACAAGGACATAATTGATATTGGTCTTACAACTGGTGCATTTAGCTTCGGCTAAGAAATTAAACATTCCTAGAGCACCTCGAATATCAATACTTTGAGTGATAGAATAATCTAAGGTCGCTTTCACCACAGATCCAGATCCAGAAAGAGATTCTGTTAGGCCTTGAATCTCCATGGTGTTCATGCTGGCTCCAAATTGTAAGGTCATAACCGTTAAATTTTCATTCTCTTGTTTTTTAGGCTTTTCTTTTTTGTCAGTCTTTTTAGCCGAATTTTTGGCCATTAAGTTCATGCCCACTTTACCACGGCCACTTCGTAATTTGCCTTTTGCTTTATCTCCTTTGATTTGAAGCACCTTTACCAAATCCACCTTTTTTTTGTTTTGGTCTACCACGTAGAGGATGTCTCCTTCAGCAATCTTGTCGGTCTTAGAAATTTTTAAGATTACTTTTTTTCCTTTTTGACGAAGAATGCTGGCGGAGTAAACGGTGGAGGTTAAAAACAATATTCCGAAAACAAGGCATAGAGAGGAAAGGATTTTAGATGTTGATTTCATTCTTTTAGCTCCTCGATAATGATCTTTATATATTTGTAGTATTCTATTTCATCTTTGTCGTTAGTGATAATTTTAGATTGGCAGGCTAAGTAGAAGTTTTCATGTTCAAACCAACTGTAGCTGTAAAGCTTTTGATCAAAAAAAATTACAGTGTCTTCTGGGAGAGGAGAGGGCGTAGGGATTTGGTGTTCAAAGTTTTGTTGAATGCTGGCGCTTGGCGAGCAGGATTCAATAATACCATTACTGTTGACTACGTTTTGTTCCACCAGAGCGGCAGGGTATCCTGAGAAAGCTCGTTCTCTTAAAAAAACACGAGCTTCTGATTCATACAAAGAACAAGACGTTGTCAGAAAGAGTATATATATTAAGGCGCCGTATTTCACCATTCAACCATTCAACTATTTAACTATTCAATAATCCGTTAAAATCCTAGTGCTTTTAATACCTTATCGTAGATAAGAAAGAGAGCACAGGGATTTCTAAGGGCTTCTTAAAAACTAGTCTGATTTTCAGGCGAAAAGGCCATTATCAAGGGTTATCTGTCTTTGTGGTTTAGTAAAGACGGATAAAGCTTGATGATGGCTTTTACAAATATTTAGAAAGGAATTTCTTCGTCTGCATCAAATGAAGGCTCAGGCCCAAAGTCCTGTGCGTAATCTTGGTGAGATGTGCTGTCGCTTTTGTTGGCTCCTCCCAAGAATTGAAGAGTAGTGGCTACAATTTCTGTTGTATAACGTTTTTGGCCTTGTTGATCTTCCCAACTTCTTGTTTGTAAGCGTCCTTCTAGATAAACTTGTCTTCCTTTAGAAAGATATTTACCACAAAGCTCAGCCAGTTTTCCCCAAACGACTACACGATGCCATTCTGTTCTTTCTTGTTTTTGTCCATTTTTATCATTCCAGGCCTCACTAGTAGCAACACTTAAAGTGGCCACAGTTTGTCCTGAAGAAACTTGTCGAATTTCAGGGTCAGTACCGAGACGTCCTATGATTATTGCTTTATTTACTCCAGACATTTTTTCCCCTTTCTCATAAGGTCTATCATTCCTAACACGGACAATAATACGCGGTCACTCTTTTGCCTACCAGGCTCAATTAGACGCGTATAGTCGATATGCTTTTAATTATATTTAAGCAGTATTCATACCAAAAGAAAGTTTAAATTAAAAGGAGCTTAAGTCGCTAATGTCCGGATTTTGAAGGTTGCGTCCAGAAACTCTAAAAAGGTAACGGCTGTTACCTTGGGTGCCATTTTTTTTGAATTCATCTAATAGAGAGATAAAATACAGCGAAGATTGCATTTCGGAACTCACATCTAATTGAATTTTGATTTTAAAGTTTTCAACAACCACAGGAGAGGCTCCTCGTCCTTGTTTAAAGTAAAAACCACTGTCGCCTTTAACTTTGAGTTGAAGGGGGTCTGAGGGACCTCCTAGTTCTAACTCTTCAATGTAAAGTCGAGAATCATTCATTCTGCCTTTTAAATTCAATTTAGAAAACTTCAAGGTGGGTAGGGTCACTGCTCCAATAGCCGTGGGGATAGTTATTGACTGAAGTGTGATATCTTTACTCGAAAGATCAGTGTCTCCATCAGGCTGTTCTGATAAATCAAAGGTCACCAAAGCTTCTATACGAGCGTCAACGC
>JAGRAA010000059.1 GCA_020435185.1 Bdellovibrionales bacterium
CACTCCCATATCCACTAAACGGGCTACCGTAGAAGCTGCATCGTTGGTATGCAAAGTACTCACCACTAAGTGACCTGTAGATGCCGCTTTATAGGCCACTTTCGCAGTTTCTAAATCCCGAATCTCCCCCACCATTATGATGTCAGGATCTTGTCGTAAAAAAGATCTTAATGCATCAGAGAAATTAAAATCTATATCTGGATTAATTTGCACTTGATTGATTCCATCTAAGTTAAACTCTACTGGGTCTTCCGCCGTTGAGAGATTTTTATCAGGCTGGTTTAATTCAGCAAGACAAGAGTAAATGGTCGTCGTTTTCCCTGAACCAGTTGGCCCCGTTATAAGTATCATTCCTTGCGGAAGCCTAATGGCTTCAAGCAGCTCATCCAACTGTCCCACTTCAAACCCGAGTTTAGTCATATCTATTTGCAAATTAGACTTATCTAAAATCCTCAACACCACCTTTTCACCAAAAAGAGTGGGCACACTACTCACCCTGAAATCAATTTCAGATCTATTTTTAAGTCTCACTTTTAAACGTCCATCTTGCGGTCGACGTCTTTCAGCGATATCCATTTTGCTTATAACCTTCAATCTGCTCACTATTGCCGCAGAAGCGCCTTTCGGAGGTTGAATTTTTTCTATTAGACGTCCATCTATTCTAAAGCGAATCCGTAACCTTTTTTCATAAGGCTCAATATGAATATCAGAAGCACGAGACTTAATCGCTTCTTCAAGCATGGCATTGACGAATTTAACAATAGGAGCGTCTCCAGATTGGGCACGTGCAGAATCAATCTGCTCAGCATCATCAACCTTGATCTGTTTGAAATCCTCTTCTTCAATTTCTGACATCAAAGTATTAAATCGATTTCCTTTGGCGCTGTAATACTTTTCAATAGCAGAACGAATCGAAGACTCAGAAGCCACTACGACTTCAATTCTACATTTAGTAAGTAACGCCAAGTCGTCTTTAATATGAATATTACTAGGATCTGAAAAAGCTACCACGAGCGTTTTATCAGCTTTAGAAACCGGAATAACACTATGCTTTTGACAAACTTGAGCTGAAACCATTTTTATTGCTTCCGCATCACACTCAAAGTTCGCTAAATCAATGGTTGGCAATTTATATTGTTGGCCCAAAAAATTTGCAAGATCTCTATCTTTAACATATCCAAGATCCACGAGCGTACTTGTCAGCCGGCCACCACTTTCTTTTTGCTTTTTTCTCGCTGCGGTCAGTTGATTAACATCTATCAATTTTTCCCGAACGAGCAACTCACCAATACCCTTTTCGCCGGCCATAAGCCCTCCAAATCGCTGAACAAATCCTATATATTAAGGTACACTAGGTGCCGATTTTTGTAACTAGACGATAGTCTTACTTTTGATGTAATTTTAATTATTTTCGGGAGGACTCATTTTCTGCCTCAATGTTTGCTCATAATCCTTCCAATCCAGCTTATGATCAATCAACCAGCTAGACCAAATCAAATCTGTTTCTGAAGAAAATTGAATTCCATCAATTATACGAAACTGCAAATTCATCGCTTCTTTTAACAAACGACTCTGGTTATTCGACAAAACCAAATCCCAGACCACAGGATGGTCAGATACAAAATTAAAAAACTGGAGCTCGTCAAATAAGTCTTTAGACTCTTCAGATTCTTCGATAGTGTTTATCACTACGCTAAATTCGTTAGATGCCTTTAGAATATCCTCTTCAGAAAGAAAGACAATTTCTATGTCGAAACTAAACTTTAAAATAGAAGCAATAAAAGACTGAGCCTTCTCTTTATGAGGGCTAATAACAGAAATTTTTTTCACTCCAATTTGAATCAATGAAGCTACGGCATATCTAGCCAAGGCCCCCAAGCCTATCACTAATCCTGATTTTTTAGTGTTTACCTCATAGTTCTGTCTCTTGAAAATATCCAAACAACAGCTATACTGTGCAGATCTCAAAATGGTCAAAACCCCTTGTTTCACCACTGTGTCGGCGGCTCCTAAACTCATAACCTGAGGAGTTTGACTATCAAAAAGTCTAGGTAAAATTTCACCATAATGGTTACTCACTCTAATTAATTGATTTTTCTTCAATAACGAGTGTATTTGAGCATTAAAATTTTCTCTTTCTATCTTTTCAATCATCAGAGTATTTTTATACCCTTTCTGATTAAGATAGTCGGAGAAGGTTTGATTTCTGACCGTCTGAATTTCGTTTCTAACTAAAGCTGCCCATTTCATACTTTCTAAAATACTCTGATGCTAATTTTACATCAATATGTATTTGGCTAAGTAATTCATCCACTCCATTAAATTTTTTTTCTGACCTTAAGAATTCTAAAAAATTGACTTTAATACTTTGACCATACCAATTGGGATTTTCATTCAATAGATGAGACTCTACTACTTCTTGTCCATTCGAATAAAATGTTGGTCTAATTCCTATATTTGTAATACTGGGATAGGATTTCCCTGAATGCTCAACGGTTGTAATATAAACCCCTCTTTGTGGAACAATCACATGCTGAGGATATAAATTTAGTGTAGGAAATCCTAACTCTCTCCCCTTTTCTTGACCTCTCTGAACCTGCCCACAAATAAAATATTCATCTCCTAAGAGTTCATTGGCATAACTCAAGTTCCCACTCGCCAACAATAATTTGATCTCAGAAGATGAAACTACTTGATCATTCACTCTAAAAGGCTCCACAATCAACACCTGTCTAGATTCTTCCTCACCCAAGGCTTTTAGCAACTTTATATCTCCAGCCCCCTTACTCCCAAATCTAAAGTTATATCCAACAACAATAGTTCGTGGATTCAAAGGCTTCACAAGGTAATCTTGATAAAACTCTTCAGGTAAAATCTGAGAAAGCTCTTTTGTAAAATTTACTATAACTAAATATTCGACACCCAATCTGGCAAATTTATCGATGAGCTCTTCTTGCCCAAATAACCTTTGAAAGTCCTCTCCCAGCAAAACTTCTTGAGGATGAGGCCAAAAGGTAAGGGCTACAGAAGCAATCTTCTTTTTTTGAGCTTGATCACAGGCCAGCCGAAGAAGCTCTTGATGACCTCTATGGACACCATCAAAATTGCCAATGGTCACCACACACTGATCAAATGGAGCCTTATTAAAACTCTTTCCTGTCCTCAATTCTATAACTTTCAACTTCACTCCAATGGCTTTAAAGGTATATAGAATTCCCTTAATAATTTGCAACTGTCACTTGAAAACAAACAAGACAATGGTTGATTCTTCCTTACACTATTGATACAAGGCGTTATATGGTTTCTTTCGGTCACTTATTTTATTCTCGTCTAAGAAAGGTACTTCTCTGGTTTTGGCGTTCCAGAGCCGTATTATTTAGGCTGCTTTTTTGCTGGATCCTAGCCTGCGTATTCTTATACTTCGACGAATCACATAATTATGATTGGAGATTCACACTGAGAGGCAAACAAAGCCATTTCAATGACATTGTTTCTATAGAGATTCGCTCTGATCAAATTTTACACTTCTCTAACGATCAAAAATTAGTAGGATTGAACCAGGGTTTTAGAAATCTCATTCAGCACATCCAAAACTCTCAGCCTCAATTGATTCTTTTTAACTTTGATTTCGAAAATTTATTTTTCGGATCAACTCCTGCAAAAAAATTAAAACAAGAGTTTAGTAATACCCGCAACATTATCCTCAGATCAGGTAGCAAATCTCATCCACAAAGTTTTTACCCTTCAGGAAGCGACGGAGTATTTAGGTCTTATAAAAAAGATTTTCAGCCAACCTCTTTGTTAGTGGATCAGACGTTAAAAAAATTAGATAGAAAAAGCCGATTCCCCTCTAGAGAAAGTCGGCTAATTAACTTCAGAGGACCTGCAAATACCTTTCAGATTTTTTCATTTAATGAACTTATCAGTGGACAAATAGACTATTTTTTAAAGGACAAAATTATAATACTAGATGTATCTCCCTATAGCCTAAACCTACAAACACCCGTAGGAGCACTTAGTAACAACGAAATTCTGGCTAATATTCTAGATAACGAGCTTTTAAATAGATGGATTTCTCGATCTAATTTACAGTTCAACTTTATATTTCTTGGACTCTTGAGTGTCTTAGGCATAGCCATAATGTTGGTTTATCCTCATTTTTTTTCTCTCGTAATTATTGGATGGGTAGCGACGGCCATTATATCTCTTTCCATTTGGTTGTTTGACTCATTTAACATCTGGATACCTGTACTATCCCCTACTCTTCTTTTGTTGATTGTCTACATAATTTTTATTGGATACCAGCTCTCACTTATTGAGAATCAGACCTGGAGATTAGAGCAAGAACGAAAGTACCTCCTCGAAGTAGAGGAGCTAAAAAATAATTTCGTAAGTCTGATTAGTCATGATTTAAAAACTCCCATTGCCAAAATCCAGGCAATTGTGGATCACATCAAAACCAAAAACATAGATAGTGAAATCAAAATAGATCTTGAATCTATAAAGAACGAGAGTTCTGAACTGCATAGATATATTCAATCCATATTAAAAATAACCCGAGTCGAATCAAAAGATATCAAGTTAAATATAGAACCCACAGATATCAACAAGATCATAAAATCAGTAGTTGAGCAGCTGAAGCCTTTAGCGGATACAAAAAACATCTCCATATCTGTAGATTTAGAACCCTTATTTCTCATAGACGTGGATAAGACTCTTATCTTTGAGGTTATTTTAAATATTCTTGAAAACGCGATTAAATACTCTTATAACGATGAAATTATCACTGTGCGATCTAGAGAGACTGACAACACTATTTTACTCTCGTTTGAAGATCATGGACCAGGAATCACTCAGGAAGAGCAGCTTAATGTTTTTAAAAAATTCCATAGAGGAAAAGACCATAGCTTCGACTCAAAAGGGTCTGGACTAGGCCTCTATTTGGTAAAATACTTTGTTGAACTTCATGGCGGCCGAGTCTCTTTGGAGAGTGAAGCCAAAAAGGGAAGTACTTTTACAATATCATTACCCCTATAAAGGAAACTGTTATGAAATCAAATTTGAATATTCTGATTGTAGATGACGAGCAAGAGCTTAGACGCTCTATTATCTCGGTCCTTTATAATACATTTAAAGAGTTTTTAATCACCACCGTAGAAGCTCAAGATGGTTTAGAAGCCATTCAGAAAGTTGAACAAAATTCATTTGATTTAGTCTTCATGGATGTACGAATGCCTCATCTAGATGGAATTTCTGCATTAAAAAAAATAAAAGAAATTAGCCCACAGTCTTTCGTCGTTATTTTAACCGCCCATTCCAACCTGCAAGATGCTGTAGAATGCATCAAACAAGGCGCATACGACTATATAGAAAAACCTCTTGAGGCTGGTAAACTCAAATCTATCGTAGAAAAAGCCTTAGAAGCGAGGAGCCTTGTATCAGAGATAGCCATATCCAACCCCATCTTTGACGATGACATTGATTCTGAATTCGTGGGAACTTCGCAAAAAATGAAAGAAGTCTACGGCTTAATTTACAAATTATCTCACGTTGACACCACTGTTCTTATCAGAGGAGAAAATGGAACCGGAAAAGAATTGGTCGCCAAAGCAATTCACCATAACTCCCCTAGAAAACATGATGAGTTTATTGCTCTTAATTGCGGTGCCATCCCTGAAAATCTGATGGAGTCTGAAATTTTTGGACACGAGAAAGGTGCCTTTACTGGAGCTGAGACCAGGAAAATTGGAAAATTTCAACTGGCCAACTCAGGAACTTTATTTTTGGATGAAATCGGTGAGTTAAAACCCGAACTACAGGTAAAACTCTTACGTGTATTGCAAGAAAGAAAATTTACTCCTGTTGGAGGAAATCGAGAAATCACCACAAACGCTCGAGTAATAGCGGCTACTAATCAGAATATAGAGAAAATGATCGAAGAAGGAGAATTTCGAGAAGATCTGTTTTATAGACTTAATGTCATGCCTATTTTCTTGCCTCCTCTTAGAGAACGCATAGATGATCTTCAACAATTGGTTAGTTTTTTCATTAAAAAATTTGCAAAAAAACACAATTCATCTATTAGTGAAATTGAAAAAGAGGCTTTTAATTTACTTACAAGCTACAGATGGCCTGGAAATATTCGCGAGTTAGAAAATGTAATAGAAAGAGCTTTTATTGTAGAGAACAACAATATTCTCACTAAAGAGAGCTTACCTGAAAACATCAGAAATCAAAATCAACAAATAGAAATAGGAATACCTAAAAACTATGTTGGCCCTTTAGACTTCGATCAATTCAAAGTAGATACAGAAAAAGAATTTATCATTCAGGCTTTAAAAGCCAACAACGGAAAAATTAATAAAACAGTAGCACAAGCCAATATTCCAAAAAACACATTACTCAGAAAAATTAAAAAATATGGGATAAATGTTAAAGAGTTTATGTAAGAAAATATTTTTTTAAATGACTGGAAACGACCTTGGCAGAAATAGATTTCATACACTCATGGGTCCCTATCGGACATTTATCATGACCATGTTTACCGCAAGGTCGACACTTTAAAGGCCTTTGAATAACAGTCGCCTGGCTGCTCCAAGGCCGATAACCAATTTTTAGTGTGGTAGGGCCAAAAATAGATAAGATAGGAAGGCCTGCCGAGGCAGCGACATGCATCGCTCCACTATCATTTGTCACTAAAACATCACCTTGCTTAAAAACACCCGCTAATTCATACAGAGAGGTTTGTCCGCTAAGATCAATAATAGAATCGATTCCTTTGGCCAGCTCTTGGCAAAGCTCGATCTCTCCTTTTGACCCAACAAGCACTATATTTGCCTCATCGACCCATTCTTCGATGACTTCTCGATATCCTTCCTTAGACCATTTTTTAGTCGCCCAAACACTACCGGGCGCTATAAATATAGTTTTCCTACTTGATATATAAGTCGATAATTCAGATAACAAGATCGTTGGCTTGATATGATCAGCGACATTCATCGATGCCCAAGGAGGTATCGACTCTTTAAAAAAATAATCTTTGGTAGACTCTTGCAGAGTCAGATTTTTACCGTGACAATCTGACAAAGACTCAATCTTTGCCAAAACGTCCTTATCAACTACTCCCAGAAGTGAAAGTTGTCGAAGAGCATCTGGACGAGAATAATCTTTGTTGATTCGACTATCAAAAACAAAAAAATTCCAAAAATTTTTGAAACCATATTTATGACTTGCGTGAATTTTAAGACTAATCAGATGACTTCTTATGGACTGATGAAGACAAAAGAGCATATCGAAATTTTCGTTATATAATTCTTTTAAATTTCTATTCAGTTGAGATTTATTTTTTTTATCGACCTCAATAGAGTTATCAACCAATCCCGTCTTGGTTAAAAATTCACCCGTACCTTGTCGACATAAAATCGACACATAACCATCTGGAAAAATTTTTTTTAATTGCTTCAAAAATGGAATGGATAAAAATAAATCACCTACAAAGGCGGTTTGGATGACCAAAATCTTCTTCATATCGAAGCATTGTAACTAAATTCTGAGCTTCTTCCAAGATATTCTAACCCTTTTTTAACCCCCAAAATAAGCTCTCTCTGCGGAACAGTCTCATGACACATTGGAGTCTTATCACAAACTCTTTTCCAACAAGGACTACAGGGCATTGACGACTTTATCTTCATCCCTCTATCGTATAAATCTATCTCCTGTTCACAGGTAGGACCAAACCAGGCCACGACCCATTTTCCTAATCCTATTGCCAGATGCATTCCTAAACTATCTCCGCTAATTACAATATCACAAGCATCTATACTCGCCATTCCATCACGTAATCCACCCGTCGTTGGAGACACGATAGCATCCATTCCTTTGGCAATTTCTATATTTCTTTCAGTGTCTTGAGGTCCCCCCAACAACACTACAGAAACATTACCCCACCTTAAAAGCTCTTGTATCAATGCTTTTTGAGATGGCACACTTATTTTTTTATAGGGAATTGTAGGGGCACACCCCGTATTAATACCGATAATGACCTCATTACGAGGGGCCCAATAAAACCTTCTTTTTCTACTTTGCTCTTTTTCTTGAGGGCTTAATCTCAACTGATAAGGATCTCTTTGAAAAGGTCCCAATTCTAAACTTTCAATTAACAACTGGGTTTCTGCTTTTTGATTCTCATAAAATTTTTTATGATTAGAGAGTCCGAGTTCCCATAATGGCATTGCGGAATCGTTAGCAGGGAGAACAGAACCACTTCTAGAGTCTATTCTGAAGCCAAAAAGCTTTTTATAATTAATCTGTCGTAAAATTCCTCCCGACAGCACAGATTTTTCAATATTGAATACCACGTCAAATTCCAACGCAGACAAAGTTAATATGCTTTTAAAATCAAATCCGTAAACTTGATCAAGTCCGTCTATGTTTTCTAAAAGAGGCAGACAACTCGATTCGGTTACCCAAGAAATATGCGCCATTGGATACTTTCGTCTTATCGCAGGGATTATACTCGTTGCTCGCGCCACGGCCCCCATCGCTCCAAGATGAATGATGAGAATTCTCGAGTTTGGAATCTTTCTATGAGCACAGGAAGCATCACATTTATCACTTAACCCACAAGGTTTATATCCACTAAAATACTTACAATGTACTTCTGCCATAACTCATTATAGCATTGTCCTCGAAGAAACAAATACAGACCAAGGTCAAATATTCAAGTAAGATTAGACGTTGATAGAGTTGGAACTAAACTAACGCGCTATGGACACCAAAGTGTGTCCGTACCTTTTATTCCGTACCTTTTACGATTTCTACCAATTCTCCGTTTATGGAACCAATTTTTATCTTAGACTTTAGCTTTACTAATAGTTTTCTATTATCATTGGTCAGCCACAATTGAATTTTTCCAGTCTGCTGAAATGCTCCATCTACTTTCATGGTTGGTTCTATTATAACGGTGTCAAATTTTCCTTTTTTGGTTTTTATGGTCTCTTGCTTAACCACTCTAGCTGTCAAATCAATAATTTTACCATCATCGGCAACATTAAAAGAATGAACCGATCCAACCTTTAAATCTAAAGCTCTCATATAAAATAAGGTGCTAATCACATTTTGCGAAAAGGGTGCAAGATCCCACTCCAACTTTCTTTTCTTTTCACCCTCGTCATCAGTGATTTTCTTTTCCCAATAGTGAGCCTTATTGGTTTTCCAATCAAAATATGAGCGAGCCTCTTTTACTTGTTTACTCTCATTAATATGAACTTCATGAGAAAAAGGAATCAATTTATCAAAGCTCAAATAGGTCTCTGCCGAATTGTCTAATGAATAAAACATTGAAAATAAATCACTCGATTTAATAGTCACTCTGAACTTATAAGCCTTCTCTCCGTTCACTTCTACATACGACAATGTTTCAAAGGTTAAAATTCCAGCATCCATCCCCAAATAACTTAATGACAAATCCACTTTCTCGCCTGGATGAAAAGGATCTATGTCTGGACGACGAGATTGTTGATTTTTATTTTCTGGTGCTTTGCTCGTTTTCTTCACTGCCTTTTTCTTAACACTTATTTTTTTCTTGGTCTCTTTTTTTTGTAACTTTGATTCCACTGGATTATTTTTTTGGGTAGGCTCATTCTTTGTTTGAGTTTTACTTTTTCTTTCTGGTTTCTTATCTTCAGAAGCCTTCTTAACTTCAATTTCGTTAATCTGGACCATCTCCGAATATTCTTCGTTGGTTTCCAATTTTTTAACCTCTAGTTCACTCACTTTAAGAGATGAACATCCTGTAAAAAAAGAAAAAGTTAATATTAAAGCTAATATTTTGTATGCTGTATAATGTATCGTCCCTAATCTAGCTCTCATCCCCACACCTAATGTTAAGCTATTCTAATGTCTAAAAATTTTCCATCTCCTATGAATCCACATCCATTGCTCAGGATAATCTAAAATAATTTTTTCAATACAATTAGTATAAACTTGTGTCATGTGAGATAAAGTTTTTTCTTTATTTTCTTTTTCCTCAAAGGGTATCTCCGGTAGAAAATGAATAGTATGACTGCCATCCTCGTTTCTAATGTCAAAAACTGGTATTACCGGCGCTCCTGTCCGCTTTGCCATTACCGTAAGGCCCATCGAAGCACCTGTTTCTTCACCAAAAAACTTTACTTTTATCCCCACAGGAGGCCCCATAAACTGGTCTAATACAAATATAACAGCGTCTTTCCTATTTATGGCCTTTAGTACAGCATAAGTGCTATTTCTTGGAGCGATATAATTCGCTCCGCAACGAGCTCTCATAGCAAACCATAACTCATTTGCCCAACTTATCGTAAAAACTTTAGAGATCAAACTTATTGGGTATCCCTTTAAAGACAGGCCAAAAACACCCATATCTCCGTTTCCGGTATGCAAAGAAAGTAAGCAAACCCCTTTATCTTGCTTTAGGGCGGCTTCAAGATGTTCTACCCCTTCATACTTAAAAAACTGTTCGTAATTACTTTTATCTATAAACGGCAAACGAAAATACTCAATGAGCCCTCGTCCTAAATTTTTCATAGATTTCCGCGCTAGATGTGCCCTTTGCTTTTCTGTCCAATGAGGAAAAACCTTATTTATATTGTCAAAGACAACCTGTCTCCTTAATCGAACAACATCCCACCAAAACAAACCCATAAGATCACCTATAAAATTAAGAATAGGTTGAGGCAAATTGTGAATCAGATAACTAATTCCTTTGGCTATATAACTGACTAAGGTGACTAAAAAACCTCTGAACACCTTCCTGCCCTCCGTTTTGATCTTCTATCTTAACATCTAATTGTGTAATATATAAGCAAGAATGCAACTCTTTATGGGCACCTAGCTTAACAGCATCCTTCTGAGATGTAACCAAATATTGAATTCCTTCCTCTCTCATTTCTTTCATCACTGCTTTCATGTCAGAAGATTCATAATTGTGATGATCAGAAAATTTAAAATGTTTTTTTGGAGGAGTTTTTAAATAATTAACCACAGAGGCCTCAAATCCTGCTGGGTTTCCTAAGGCCGAAAGGAGTGCATAGTTTTTGCCACCCTCTAAAGACAATGATTTATCTATAAAATGAACTATGCCACTCAAGTCAAAATTAGCGCGTAATAAAATTTTATCCTGAATAGAAGAAAGGCCTTTTACTTTTTCTAAAATCTTTGTGTAACTCCCCTGTTTATCCAAATTAACTTTAGTGAAGATAATAACATGAGCTCGATCAAGCTCATGAAAAGGCTCTCTTGCTTTTCCCCAGGGGAGCAATTCATAATTTTTTATATCTTCTGTGACATCTAATAATACTACATCTAAATCTCGTTTTAATTTTCTATGTTGAAAAGCATCATCCGCAATAATCAACTGAACAGATGAATGCTTGATAAGCTCAGCGGCTACATCGAACTTGTTTTTCCCCACGAAGATCGGAATTTCTGGATACCGAAACTTTAACATAGTCGGCTCATCCCCAAAGTATGTCTTTTCATTAAGAACGACTTCTTCTACTCCAGAAAACTCACCTTTGTATCCCCTACTAATTAGGCCCACCTTTATCTTTTCATCAAGCAAATAGTCTATCAACCATCCCACTATCGCCGTTTTTCCTGTTCCTCCTACGGTTAAATTGCCAACGCTTATAATCGGGACATCGACTTTTTTAACATTTTTGCTTTGATTATATTTTTGATTTTTAAAGTAAACGATGATCTTGTAAAGCAAGTAAAAAGGCGAAAGCCCTATCTTTATTATCATTGAGACCATTTATTCAAACCTCATAAGAGCATCAAACACTCTTTGAGTCGCTCCGTGATCTCCTAAAAGATTCTTCAATCGTTCAAGATCTTTCACTTGATCATCAAAGTAGGGTTTATTGTCTATGAGCTTTAAGACTTCATCAGACAAATTCTTAGCCGAGGCCTCTCTTTGAAAAAATTCCTTACACACTTCTTTTTCGCAAATCAGGTTAACCATTCCAAAGTGTTTAATCCCTCTCACTAACAACTTTGCCAACCAAGCAGTAAAAGGATTCATTTTATACATTATCGCCATCGGTTTTTTTAACAACCCTACAAGCACCGTCGCTGTGCCAGAAGCACACAAAGCAATATCTATTAAGCTCACCATTTTCATGGGATCATCTTGCATAAAAATTAATGGAATGCCTAAATCTTCAGGCATGCGTTCTTTTATCTGATCTATTTCCAAACCTGGAGCCACCAATAAAGCGATCTTAATATTTTCTCGCGCTTGGTGAAGCAACACTGCTGATTGCAACTGAGTAGTCAGATTATAATCTAATTCAGACTGTCGACTTCCGGGAAGCAGCCCCACCAAAACCTCATTTCTATGAACACCAAACCGACCTCTCATGTCTTCAATATAACTTTGATCATAGAAATTACTCGAAAGTTCATCTAAAAGAGGATGTCCTACAAACTCTACATTCACATGATGCTCTTTATAGAACTCTTTTTCAAAAGGGAACAAAACCAACATAAGGTCCACGTACTTTTGAACTAATTTTATTCTTCCCTTTTTCCATGCCCAAAGCTGAGGAGAAATATAATAAATAACGGGAATACCCATACTTTTGAGGTCTTTCGCCAATTTTAAATTAAACCCAGGATAGTCCAACAGCACGGCATACTTTGGTGGATTCTCACGGCACCTATCAACAACACTGTCATATACTGTTTTTAAATCCGAATAGTGCTTAATCACTTCCTGAAATCCGACTACGGCCATTTTTTCGGACTGGCCTAATCGTTCAAAGCCCATTTTCTCCATGGAGTAGTCACCAACGCCAAAAAAATGATGATAAATTTGCTTTTCTTGATAGAGCTCTAAAAGTCTTCTGGCATACAATGCACTAGAAGCTTCTCCAGCTACAATTAAAACAGAATCAGTTTTCGATTTTTGCAATGATCTGCTCCGCAAGCTCTAATGCAGCCAGGCCATCTTCCCCTGTGACAACACAGGCTGTATCGTTAATCACCGAGTTTACAAAAGACTCTGTTTCAGCTAAAAGAGCATCTCCTTTATCAAGGCTCCAAGTCTCTTTTTCAATAGGTAACTCCGATCCTGAAAACTCTCCCACTTTGGTTAAAAGAACGACCTCACCTGAACCAAAATCAATAGAGAGATATTGATTATTTTGAAACACCCTAAACTTGCGCTGAGCATTCTGAGACACCCGAGAGGATGTAATATTCACCACAGCTCCAGATTCAAATTCTAATCTTACGTTGGCCAAATCGGCAGTTTTGGTTAAAACATTGGCTCCTATTGCATGAATGGCCTTTACTTTTGATTTAACCAAAGAAAGTACAACGTCCAAATCGTGAATCATTAAATCCAATACGACACTCACGTCTATCCCTCTGGGTTTGAACGGAGCCAATCTATGACATTCTATAAACAAAGGCCTTTCTAGTTTTTGTTGAGCCGCAACCAGAGCAGGATTAAATCGCTCAACATGTCCTACTTGAAGCTTTAAGTTATTTTTACGGGCAAGCTCGCAAATTTCTCTAGCCTGCTCAACCGTAGAGGTCATCGGCTTTTCTACATTTACATGAATACCTTGGGTAAGAAAAAACTTAACTAATTCGTAATGGGCAGAGGTCGTGGCCGCAACAGTCACTAAGTCAACTTCTTTAGCCACCTCTTCAATAGAAGAAAAGGTCTTCACAGAAAGCTCCTCAGCAACTTTCTTTGCTTGATCTGAGTGAGCATCAAAAACACCAACTAACTCAACCTGAGGAAGAAGCTTATACTTTTGAGCATGGAATCGTCCTAAATAGCCGACTCCCACAACAGCCGCTCTCAATTTGCTCATCTTGCCAAACCCCTTTCGCTCTCATTTATAAAGTCCAAAATATATTTGATATGCTCAGAGGAACCGCATTCGGTTTGAATGAGCTCAATGGCTTCTTTCAAAGTCCGTCCTCCTTTAGTAATAAATCGAGTAGCCCGATTAATCATTTCAATTTCTTCTGCCGAGAAGCCAGATCTCTGTAAACCTATTTTATTAGTAGCTCGCATCACCGCCCAGCTTCCCTCTGCAATAGTGAACGGCAACACATCTTTATTGACGGCACTATGCCCACCGATATAACTAAACTTTCCTAATCTAATGTGCTGGCTAAGTCCCACCATTCCGCTTACCGTAACTTTGTCTTCTAAAACCACATGACCGGCACATTGAGAAACACTTCCTAAAATCACATCATTGCCGATCTGAACATCATGAGCCACGTGGCTATATGACATTAATAGATTGTCATTCCCAACATTAGTTCTTCCTCCGCCATGAGATGTGCCTACATGAACACTCGAAAATTCTCTAATTTGATTGTTATCTCCAATAAAAAGTTCCGAGTACTCCCCTCCAAACTTTTTATCTTGAGGAAATCCACCAATTACAGCACTATGACCGATGAAGTTTCCCTGTCCAATCACAACTTTTGCATTACGACTCCCTACAATGGCTTTACTTTCGATGATTGTGTTTTTTCCAATTTGAGTATCTCCGCGAATTTCTGCGTAGGGACCCACTTCAACATTAACATCTAATTCAACCCCTTTATCAATAATAGCCGTCTTATGAATACTCATTAAAAACTAACCTCATATCGTCATTCGTGGCTGAATATAAGCCAAAAGCTCTACTTCAGACACCAGCTCATCATCCACATAGGCCTTGCAATCTAAAACAACCACACTCGTTTTATTTTTCAACAACCTTTCTTTTTTAACCACTGAACGAATAATCATAGTATCACCAGGAACAACTTGCTTTCTAAACTTAGCTCCATTCACTCCTGTGATTAATATCTCATACCCTTCGGGGTCATCTGGATTGTAGCAGGCAATTCCACCGGCTTGAGCCATGGATTCAATCTGCAATACCCCTGGCATAACTTTTCTATACGGAAAGTGACCTGTAAAATAAGGTTCATTAACCGTAACATTTTTTCTCACTACCGATTTTCGACCTAAAACACTTCTACCATTTGGTCTTTCCGGAATAACCTCCTCTACTCGGTCTATCATAATAAATGGAAACCGATGCGGAAGTATCTGCATTATTCTTTCTACGGGGTACAAACATGGACTTGGCTCAGCCATAGCTTTAATCCTTACTTAGATTTTTCGTATTCTTGGACGACTTTATCTGTCAAATCTAAACCAGACTTAGCAAACAGAACACTTTGTTCAGATTTTTCAAAAATCATATCGTATTTTTCTTTTTCAGCAATGGTATCGATCGTCTTTTTTAACTTCTGTAAAATAGGAAGAGTAACCTCTCTTTCTTTCATAGAAATCTCTTGCTGACTTTTAGCCATTTGCTGCTGATACTTAATAAATTCTCTTTGAAACTCAGCTTGTTTTTTTGCCTTCATTTCATCAGACATCACTAAGCTTTTTTTCTCGATATCTTCTTTCATTTTCTTAATATCCGCCTCGAGCTTTTCTAATTCTTTTTTCTTCTTATTAAATTCTTTTTCTAAAGAGGCCTTGGCCTGCTTTCCCGCTTTAGTCGATTGCAACGCTTTTTGCATATCCACATAACCAAATTTAGCCTCTGCGAAAGCCGGTGAAGCAAACATTGCCGTCACAAGAAGAATTCCTAAAGATTTAACCATTTTGTTCATATATTTCCTCCATATAATTTTAAACACTTATTAAAAAGGAGTCCCAATTGCGAACTGAAAGTTCATTGGAGACTCATCAAGCTCTTCTTGTCTACCGATAGGAAATCCCCATTCAAACCTTAACGGCCCAATAGGTGAAAACCATCTAAAACCAAAACCATAATTGCTTCTAAGATTATCAAAATCGATAACATCTTGAGCATCGCCAATATCATAAAACATAACGCCCATGATTCCAGCCTCATCAATCAATGGGAACTGAAACTCCAAGTTATAGTAAAACTGTTGTTTTCCCCCAAAGGGCCTCATGGCCTTTACTTCGGATTCCGCAACCGTATAGCCATCAGATCTCGCCTTATCGAAAGCAATCTGAGATCTCACTCTCTTACCAATGGTAAAAAATTGATATCCTCTCAATGTATTCGCTCCACCCAGTAAAAATCTTTCGTTGAAAGGAGGTTCATTATCTGGGTAAGGTGCCCCTGGATCATTGGCGTTCAAAACACCAAAAGTGATATTATTTCTCCACACCACATTCCAAAAAAGATCTTTGTAGTACCGAAGGTTTAGGCCACCTTTATTATATTTCTTGTCCCCTCCCAAACCTGCGTACTCGAAAGAAGCGTTTGCGAAGGCTCCCTCTGTGGGTGCAAATCGATCATTTCTTTTGTCATAGGTCAAAGTAAAGGTCAGAGAACTGGTTGTTCCATTTGCCGTACTTACTGGATATACCGCAGGATCTCCTTCATCGGGGTTTAATTCCAGCTCGGTGTCATCTAATTTATATCTTATATAACCATTCAAATACGGAGCCAACGGATGCCCTACTCTGACAGCTCCTCCTCTTTTAATCTGATTATAAACGATTTTGTCCGTATTGCTTTGATAAGCGTCTACACCCACAGACCATTCTGTATCCATGAAATAAGGCTCGGTAAAATTCAAGTTAAAGAGAGATTCCTTATCACTTAAATTCAGTGAAACCCCTAAGTTTTGACCTCTTCCTAATAAATTGGTCTGCTTCACTTGGCCGTTAAATACAAACCCTGAATAGGTAGAATATCCAGCTCCAACCTGAATAGTTCCGGTATTTCTCTCTTTCACCACTATGTCTATATCCAATTGGGACGGATTGTCCTCTGGAGTACTGGTGTTAAAACTGACGGTATCAAAAAAGCCTAGTCTCTTTACATTAGCTATAGATTCCCTTTTGCGAGTTTCATTATAAAGCTCTCCCTCTCGAATCTTTAACTCTCGACGAACGACTTTATCACGGGTTTTAGAGTTTCCTGTGACGTTGATTTCGCCAATATAGACTTTCTGTCCTTTATCTATTTCATAGGTAATTTCTATCTTTCTTTCTTTTTCAATAACTCTCGTTCTCGGAATAGGATTTGCGAAGGCATACCCTAAATCTCCATACATAGCTTGAAGAGACAATATATCTTTTTGCAAGGT